>NZ_JBQCMZ010000005.1:0-251280 GCF_051964675.1 Cytobacillus sp. SAFR-174
TTAGACATAATAAATACTCCCCCATAAGCAGCCAGATTTTTATTTTTTAATCTGTCTACCTAAAGGGGAGCATATCACTTCCGGAACGGGGACTTTATTCTTATTTTTTCTGAGGCGGGTAAACTTTCCACTTGGATAAATCCGGCTGCTGTTTTTGAACAAGCTCTTTTGGAAAGATAAAAGTCCAAGGCTTGCTTGTGTTGGCTTTTACTTCAAATTTCTCAAGCTTGAAGCCGCCCTGGCAGATGATATCTCCCGCAGCGTCTTCTACGATGAGAGGGATTTGTTCCAGCTGGATATTTTTTTCGCTGCCATTTCGAATTAGGACCGTAACAGCCAGGTTTCCCTCGCTTCCATGCTTGGCTTCTATTCCCATGAAGTTTACTTCGCCAGGGGATAGAGCAGGCAAGGAAGAAACCATTTTCTCCAGATGTTCTTTTTGGGAAGGGGAAATCTGATTTTCCCAGCTTTCTTCAAGATCCAGCTGATGGACAGCCGCTGATTTTTTCAATTCAAAAGCGATCTTCCAGCCTTCTTCAGGGATCTTATCAACAAGCTTATCTTCTGATGAGAAGAGGAAGCGCCATGGGCGTGATGTCATAGGTGGAAGCTCATCCATGCCATCAAGCTCAAATTGCTTTTTCGCAATGGCCTGGCCATTTTCGTCCAATAAAAGAAGGTCTACTGCCTCGAAACGAATAGCTTTAGGCAGTGTATTCCTCAGAATGGCGACAACCACAAATCCTTCATCAAAATTAATGAGCTTAATGCCGTTTATGGCAATTTGGTTTGGCTTAAGCAGAGGAAGCTGCTGGTGTTTGAATTGATATACATATTTCTCCTGGCTGGTTAGCTCCCAGTCAGGATGAAATGATAATGTTGTTTTTACAAGATCATCCTGATCAGCATTAATTTCGTTCTGCTGCAGTTCTTGCTGCTGATCCTGTTCAGGTGTTTTCTCTTTTTTTGCTTTTCTTTTAAATAAAGCCATTCTATAAGTTCCCCCTCGAGTTACTCTTCTGAAGCCTGGAATTGACTTTTTAGATATTCGATAAATCGGAGGCTGATCCCTGATTCAATTTCGAACATCAGTCGATTGAATTCGGCTAGTGCCTCGTTTTCAAGAAGGCGGTAAGGGTCTTCCTGTCCATAGCCTCGCAGGTGGATGCCATCTTTAATGATCGTCATGACTTCCAGGTGCTGAATCCAGTTCGCGTCAATCAGCTGAAGCATAAATCTCTGCAGCTGATTTCCCAGCTCTTCCTCTTCCTGAAGGGAAAGAATCTGATTCTCAAGCTCTGCATATTCCTTCATGACTAAATCAGTTATCTCTTCTTTTTCTTTGTCCTGAAGATCATACAGGCTGATATTAAACTGAATAAATACAAAGCTAAGCTCTTCTAAAAGGCCATTTAGATTCCATTCTCCGCTCGCGATGTCTTCAGTACAGTATTTATCAATGATCTGCAATAGATATTTTTTGATATAGCTTGTTACTTCAGGGAATGTCTCACTTGCCTCAGCCTTTAATAGCCTGTCTCTCATTGAATAGATGACTTTGCTTTGGCGGTCGATTACATCATCCAGTTTCAGCAGATGGCTTCTTGATGAATGATGTGAGTGTTCAACCGTTTCCTGGACGCGGCGCACGAATTTATTTGGGTCAGGAGATAGAATAAGTCCCGCTTCATTCGTTTTAATCTTTTTCAGATATTTTTCCATTTCATCTGGATCATAGTTGATAAAAAGATCGTCCTCTAATGAAACAATGAACTGGGAAGAGCCCGGGTCACCCTGTCTTCCGGACCGTCCCCGCAGCTGCATATCGATCCTCATGCTTTCGTGGCGCTCTGTTCCGATAATATGAAGTCCGCCCAATTCTTTGACGCCTTCGCCAAGCAGAATATCCGTGCCCCGGCCGGCCATGTTGGTCGCGATCATAACCTGGCCTTTTTGACCTGCAAGTGAAATGATGCGCGCTTCATCTTCTTCAGTCTTGGCATTTAGGATATGATGCTTAATGCTATGTTTTTTAAGCTGATCAGACAGTTTTTCGGACTGCTCAATCGAAGTTGTTCCTATTAAAATAGGTCTGCCTAATTCATGAAGAGTTTTAACTTCTTTTATGATTCTATTAATCTTGGATTGGTAATCTTTAAAGATTAAATCATCTTCGTCTGAACGCTGTATTGGTTTATTTGTAGGAATGGTTACCACTTTTAAATTATACGTTTCCAAAAATTCCTGTTTGGAAGGGGTTGCGCTCCCGGTCATTCCGGCAAGGCTTCCGTACATCCGAAAATAATTTTGAATGGTAATGGTCGCCTGTGTTTCATTCTCTTCCGTAACCTCAAGGCCTTCCTTAGCTTCCAGTGCCTGGTGAAGGCCTTCACTGAAGGTTCTGCCTTCCATTATTCTTCCAGTGAATTTATCTATCAGGATAATCTTTCCGTCTTTTACGATATAATCAACATCCTTCTTCATTACCACATATGCCCGTAAAGACTGCATAACATTATGAAGGAGATCCTGATGCTCGGCATCATATAAATTATCAATGCCAAAAGCTGCTTCAATCTTATAAGCGCCTTCATCTTTTAGATAAATCTGCTTGGTTTCTGGGTAAAATTCATATTCTGCGTCGGCCTTGAATGACTTCATCAGGTCGGCAGTAATATAGAATAATTCAGCTCCAAGACTGGATTTATTGGCGATGATCAGCGGAGTGCGGGCTTCATCAATTAAGATGCTGTCGATTTCATCGACGATGGCATAATGAAGCTTTCTTTGCACTTTTTGATTGATGTCATAAACCATATTATCTCTGAGATAATCAAAGCCAAATTCATTTCCGGTTCCATATGTAATGTGAGCAGAGTAGGCTTCTTTCTTTTCTTCAGGAGACATTTGCGAGATGTTCAAACCGACTTTGAGTCCGAGGAATTCATGTACCCTTCCCATTTGCTCAAAATCACGTTTTGCCAGGTATTCATTGGCAGTAATAATATGAACTCCTTTGCCTTCCAGAGCATGAAGGTAGCTTGGAAGAGTGGACACCAGTGTTTTCCCTTCTCCTGTCTGCATTTCGGCAATGCTTCCTTCATGAAGGACAAAACCGCCAATCAGCTGAACATCATAATGCCTAAGTCCCAATACACGTATTGCTGCCTCTCTGACAACACTGAATGCTTCTATCTTTATGTCTTCAAGTGATTTGCCCTGCTTAATATCTTCCATGAACATGGCAGTCTTTTGCCTTAGTTCACCGTCGGATAGCTTTTGGATCTCTTTTTCCCTACTGTTTACAGCATCGGATAATTTTGACAGCCTTTTAATTTCGCGGGTGGAGTCACTGAGCATCATTTTAACCTTTGTTAGCATACTTTTCGCCTCTATTTCCAGTAAAAATTGACCTAGTCGAATTATATCATATTGGGCATATTTTTGTTGAAGTGGAAGAAATTTCTAGTATAATTGTAGAATAATAGGACAGTCTTTGTAACTTTCCTGTAAATAGACACGTCTGTTTATTATGTGGAAAGGAAGGTGGAGTAATAACTGGCAAATCGGGAATAGAGGGAATGCGAATCAAATTAATATTCTTTCCTTTAAAGGTATGAAATATACCTTCCAATTAAAAAAACATTGCGTATTTAAAGATATGTGTTACGATATTCATGATTAAGCTAACAATAAAACTAACCTCTGCAAAAGGTGATGATGAATGTATATTCAAGCTGCTATAGCTTTTCTAGTATCTCTTGTAACTGTCTTAGTCATTACGCCGCTTGTCATAAAGTTCGCCATAAAAATCGGTGCGATTGATAAACCGAACCACAGAAAGGTTCATAAAAATGTGATGCCCCGATTGGGTGGTCTTGCGATTTTCATCGGAGTCGTCGCCGGTTATTTTGCGGGCGGGTTATACGACCAGAAGGTCACAGCCATTAGCGTTGGTGCTCTTTTGATTGTTGCAATCGGGATTCTGGATGACAAATATGAATTATCCGCAAAGGTGAAATTCGCCGGACAATTAGTTGTGGCCGGTTTAATTGTTGCCAGCGGTCTAACAATCGATTTGCTTTCGATCCCTTATATAGGAAACTTTGAGCTTGGAATGTGGAGCTATCCTATTACAGTGTTCTGGATTGTGGCGATTACCAATGCAATCAATCTGATTGATGGCCTGGATGGTCTTTCAGCCGGAATTTCAGCTATTGGAATTGCAACTATTGCCATCATGGCTGGATTAAATGGCAAAATGCTGATTTTAATGATTTCAGTTATTTTGCTGGGAAGTATTATCGGGTTTTTATTTTACAATTTCCACCCGGCGAAAATATTCATGGGAGATACAGGTGCTCTGTTCCTTGGGTATTCAATCTCCATTCTTTCTCTGCTGGGGCTATATAAAAGTGTAACCCTGTTCAGTTTTCTTGTACCGATTATTATATTGGGTGTGCCGGTCTTTGATACGACATTTGCCATTATCAGGCGGATTGTCAATAAAAAGCCGATTTCGGCACCTGATAAATCGCATTTGCACCATAGACTTCTTGCGCTTGGATTTTCCCACAGGAATACCGTATTAGCGATATATGCCTTTGGGATTATGTTCAGTATTAGTGCTGTTATCCTGTCAGAGTCCACTTTATGGGGATCTGTCTTTATCATCTTCGGCCTGCTTGTAGTTACAGAAGTATTTGCTGAAATCATTGGCATTGTCCATGTTCAGTATAAGCCGGTGCTAACTCTGTTTAAAAAGCTGACGGGCAACCGTTCATATGGTAAGTAACGATAATTTTATAAAAATTAAAACCGTTTGTAGCATTTTATGGTGCAAACGGTTTTTTTAAGAAATTTTATCGCTTATTATTTCCCTTTTTCAAAAAAATATGCAAGAATTTAAAAGGTGAAAAATCACTGTTCTTCTTTATGTGGAATTTATGTCGAAAAAGGTAATATCTTATACTTTTTTTGTCATATTTTGATCATTATATTATTAGAAGTTGTGGTAAACTAACTTGTGAATTTTAATTTTATTTATTTTTGGAGGTATTCTTAATGAAAGTACCTATGCTTGACCTCAGTGAACAGTACCAGGGATTAAAATCTGAAGTATTGGAAGTTCTTGATGAGGTTATGAGTTCTTCAAGATTTATCCTTGGGGACAATGTAAAAAAATTAGAAGCAGATGTTGCGAAATATAGTAATGTTAATCATGGCATTGGCTGCGGTAACGGAAGCGACGCCATACATATTGCGCTTCAGGCTTTAGAAGTCGGCCCTGGAGATGAAGTAATCACAACTGCATTTACATTCTTTGCTACCGGCGGAGCAATCGCCCGTGCTGGTGCTACGCCTGTTTATGTGGATATTGACCCAGTAACATTTAATATTGATCCGTCCAAAATCGAGGCGGCGATTACAGAGAAAACGAAAGCGATCATACCTGTACATTTGTACGGCCAAATGGCTGATATGGAAAGCATTGCGAAAATTGCTGAAAAGCATAACCTTGCGATTGTTGAAGATGCTGCACAGGCAATTGGATCAAAGCATAACGGAAAAAGTGTAGGGGAGCTTGGCACAGCTGCTACTTACAGCTTCTTCCCAACGAAAAACCTTGGAGCATACGGAGATGGAGGCATGATTGTTACGGATAATGATGACGTAGCAGAAAAATGCCGTGTCATCCGTGTGCATGGAAGCAAGCCGAAATATTATCACCATGTATTGGGCTATAACAGCCGCCTGGATGAGCTTCAGGCTGCTGTATTAAACGTGAAATTCCCTCACCTGGATACATGGAGCGAAATGCGCAGAAAGAACGCGGACACATACACTAGCCTTCTAAAGGAAAAAGTGGGTGACCATGTTGTAACACCTGTTGAAAAAGAAGGGAATTATCATGTTTTCCACCAGTACACACTGCGAGTGGAAAATCGTGATGAGCTTCAGAAGTACCTTCAGGAGCAAGGGGTTTCAACAATGATTTACTACCCGCTTCCATTGCATGTTCAGCCAGTATTCCAGGAGCTGGGCTACAAAGAAGGAGATCTTCCTATAACTGAAAAAGCGGCTAAAGAAGCCCTTTCTCTGCCAATGTTCCCTGAGCTGAAAAGAGAGCAGCAGGAGTATGTCGTAGAGAAAATTGCAGAATTTTACGGTAAATAAAAATCCAGGAAACGCCGCCGGACTGGGGGCGTTTCTTTACATGCTTACAAAGGGCTGGTGTTGGAATGAGAGAAGAAAAGAAACGATTTGTACTATATGAATACCTTATGTACTTCTGGAAACGAAAGCATTATTTTTTAATTGTTCCGATTATCACGATGCTGCTGATTGGTGGAGCGGTTTATTTTTTGAAGAAGGATATGCCATATACGGGGCAGGCACTGGTTTATACAGGTTCTATTACTTCACCGGATTTGACACGCCAAAATAATATTGAAGCAACATTTGAGGATGAAAAAAATCTAGAGATAGTTGTAACTTCTAAGCAGGTGAAATTCGTCTTAAAAGGAGACAATAAAAAGGATATTGCAAACAGGCTCGACAAAATAACCGAGACATACAGGGGAATGCTGGTAAAACATTTCGATGAAAGATTTCAAACGTCAGATGTTTATGTCCAATCACTAAATAAACGAGTTTCAGTTCTTGAAAAAGCAATTGAAAGTTATAAACAGGAACTTGAGAAAGGTTTAGATCCCGACCAATATGAGGATGTAACGGCTTTAATTATTGAAACTGAGAAAGAGCTTACTGATGCGGCCGCCACTCTCAACCGCATGAGTAGTGATTTGCTTTTTTACCAAAAGGAGAAGCCGAGAGTTTTAACTGAAACTGTAACCCCAAGCAAAAACTACCTAAAAGAAGGCGCAGCCATCGGCCTAATCCTGGGACTTGTACTAACCGTCGCATTATTGGCATTACTGAAATATCTAAGTGAAGGCAGGAGATACTACAATGATTAATTTTGCTATTGTAGGTATGGGACATATCGCAAATAAGCATATCGAGGCAATTGAGAAGGCGGAAAATGCAAACCTGTATGCAATCTGCGATAACAACCCGGCAAGACTTGAGATTGACAATCCTAATGTAAAGAAATATACCGATCTAAATACAATGCTGGAAGAAAATCCGGATATCCATGTAGTGAATATCTGTGTTCCTTCCGGACTTCATGCAGCACTAACGAAGATTGTTGCAGATCATAAAAGACATATTATTGTTGAAAAACCGATGTCATTAAAGCTTCAGGATGCTGAAGATATGATTCAATATGCCAGTGAAAATGGCGTAAAGCTTGCTGTTGTCCATCCTAACCGGTTCCGTCCGGCTATTCAAAAGCTGAAGGCTGAAATGGATAAAGGTTCATTCGGAAAGCTGAGCCATGCGAATGCGACTGTGCGCTGGAATCGCAATCAGGCATATTATGATCAGGCAGCATGGAGAGGCACGAAAGAATTTGATGGCGGCGTTCTTATGAACCAGGCTATCCATGATCTTGATCTTATGCTATGGCTGATGGGACCTGTAGAGTCTGTTCAGGCGATGGCAGCGACACGCCTCCGTAAAATCGAAACTGAGGATGTTGCAGCAGCAGTTGTTCAGTTCAAGAGCGGGGCACTGGGCGTAATTGAAGCAGCGACTACCATCTATCCGAAAAATCTGGAAGAATCGCTTGCGATTTTCGGTGAGACTGCTTCGGTTAAAATCTCCGGCAGAAATGCAAACTACATTGAAACATGGGATATCGAGGGTGTAGAGGAAGAAGAAGCCGAGAAAATTAAAGATGAAATTAAAGCAGATCCATTCGGCAAGCCAGGCCATCAATGCATTATTGAAGACATGGTACTTGCATTGAAAGAAAACCGTAACCCAATTGTAACTGGAGAAGACGGTTTAGCTCCTGTAAAATTGATACTGTCAATTTTAGAATCAGCAGAAACTGGGAAAAAAGTCGTTATAAAGTAAAGGAGAATGCAAGATGAGTGCATATCAGACATTAATAAATAAAATCGAGAATAAAGAAGCAGTTATTGGTGTAGTAGGATTGGGCTATGTGGGCCTTCCGCTTGCTGTAGAAAAAGCAAAAGCGGGATATAAAGTAATTGGCTTTGATGTACAGGCTGCCCGTGTAGAGCAAGTTAATATGGGGATTAACTATATTGGAGATGTTGTGGATCAGGATCTTGCCGATATGATTAAGGACGGCAGATTGGAAGCAACAACAGACTACGCTAAAATTCAGGAAGTTGATGCAGTGGCGATTTGTGTGCCAACACCGCTTGATATTTACCAGCAGCCGGATACTTCATATGTTGAAAGCTCTTCTAACGAAATTGCCAAGTATGCGCATGAAGGAATGCTGGTTGTATTAGAATCAACAACATACCCTGGAACAACTGAGGAAATTGTAAAGCCTGCTCTTGAAAGCAAAGGCCTTACAGTAGGAGAATCAGTATTCATTGCTTACTCTCCAGAACGTGTGGACCCGGGCAATAAGCAATTCAAAACTAAAAATACGCCTAAAGTAGTTGGCGGTATTACTGAAAACTGTACAAAAGTAGCTTCTGCACTTTATCGCAATGTACTTGAAGGAGATGTGTTCGAAGTTTCTTCTCCAGCTATTGCGGAAATGGAAAAGATTTTTGAAAATACGTTCAGACATATCAATATTGCTCTTGCCAACGAAATGGCGATCCTATGTGAAAAAATGGGCATTGATGTATGGGAAGTAATTGATGCTGCCAAAACAAAACCATATGGTTTCATGGCCTTCTATCCTGGACCTGGCCTTGGCGGACACTGTATCCCAATCGATCCATTCTACTTAACATGGAAAGCGCGTGAGTACAATTATCACACAAGACTGATTGAGCTTTCCGGAGAAATCAATAACAGTATGCCTGAGTACGTAATCAACCGTGCTATGCAAATCCTGAATGAAGACGGCAAAGCCCTTCGCGGAGCTAAAATAACCATTCTTGGTGTGGCATACAAAAAGGACATTGATGATGTCCGTGAATCTCCAGTCCTTAAAATTGTTGAACTGTTAGAACAGCATGGAGCTGACTATACGGTGGTTGACCCTTATGTAGCTTCATTCAAATCATGCGGTGCAAAAGTGGAAACGGTTGAGCTTTCAAAGCAGCTGCTTAATGATTCGGATCTTGTTCTTGTTACAACAGACCACTCAGACTTTGACTATAAGATGATTGCTGACGAAAGCAAAGTCATCTTCGATACACGTAATGCAATGAAAGATGTTGAAAAGCCAAACAAGTACGTTAAACTATAATTTCTAAAGGTAAAGGGAGATTCTTATGAATTTTATTGATCCTACAGTACAAACCGATTCATCTGTAAAAGTTGGGTACTATTCCGTTATAGAAAAAGACGTAAAACTTGGCAAAAACGTTGTCATTGGAAATCGCGTTACCATTCATGAAGGCACTGTTATTGGCGACAATACAACCATTGCGGATGGTGCTGTTGTGGGGAAACCGCCAAAACCGGCCAAGACGAGCACTGTTAAATTATCTGACTCTATTCCTGCGCTTGAAGTGGGAGAGGATGTGACGATTGGTGCGAATTGTGTCATCTATCGCGGTGCTAAAATCGGCTCTTCCACTTTGATTGCTGATCTTGCGAGTGTAAGAGAAAACGTGGAAATCGGAAACTATGTCATTGTTGGACGCGGTGTTACAGTAGAAAACTACGTGACCATTGGCGACCGCACAAAGATTCAGTCCAATTCTTATATTACTGCTTATACGACATTGGAAGAGCAAGTATTCATTGCGCCATGTGTAACAACTACAAATGATAACTTCATGGGCAGAACGGAAGAGCGCTTTGATAAAATCAAGGGTGCAATCGTTAAAAAAGGTGCCCGCGTTGGCGGTGCGTCCATTATCCTGCCAGGCATTACAATTGAAGAAGAAACATTTGTAGCTGCTGGTGCTCTTGTTACAAAAAATACCGGGGCGAAAACATTAGTAAAGGGTGTACCCGCTAAGTACGTCAAGGATGTTGACGAGCGGGAGCTGTTATAGGTGCTCGCCCAATTTAAGCGTTTAGGAGCGGATTCGCTCCTTTACGCATTTATGAATGTCGGAACCAAGTTAATCGCTTTTATCATGCTGCCTATTTATACAAACTATCTACCTCCAGCGGAATATGGAGTGCTTGATATCATAGATAAATGGACAGCCATGCTGACGTTTTTGATTATTTTCGGCACTGATTCTGCATTGTCTTTCTACTATTTTGAAACAAAGGATGAAGGCAAAAAGCTGGAGCATGTCCGTAACGTCATGTATTTCAGGATCTTTATTGTAGCTTTGCTGGGACTCATTGTACTTGCAGCTGGCCCTTATATTTCTGAGCTCCTTTTTGGCGATTCAGGGTATGTAAGGCTCTTATATATCAGTATTGGGGTACTTTTTCTGGATACCATTCTAGTTGTAGTGCTGATGGTGCTCCGCTTTGACTTTAAAACCAAAAAAGTCGTCATTTTCACAGTAGGGAAAATGCTGCTGGTTGCGATATTATCTTACCTTTTCCTAAAATATTTTGTTCAGACACCAGAAGGAATCCTGCTTGGAAGAATAGCGAGCAGTGCCATTATCTTTCTGCTTCTGCTTTCAACCAGCATAAAATATTTAAAACCCAAGATTTCCTTTCCATCGCTGAAGGAATTGGTTAAGTATGCAGCCCCGCTTGTTCCGGCTTCCCTTGCCTTTTGGGTAATTGCCAATGCAAGTGTTTTCTTTCTGCAGGCTTTTCATTCCACAGAAGAAGTAGGGATATATGGAGCTGCCACCAAGCTTGCTACCGTCATCACTTTGCTGACAAGCGGAGTACAAATGGCTTGGCGTCCTTATTCCATGTCCATCAAAGATAAAGAAAATAGCCCTTTGCTCTTTTCAAAAATTTATATGGGACTTCTGCTAATGGGGATTTTTGGAATCATGGCTATTGCAACGGTCATGCCTTTCATTATTGGTATTCTTGGCAAAGACTATTACAATGCCTATCAATACGTGGCATTGATATCGGCAGCGACGTTCCTGAATTTTTATTACCTGATTATTTCTGCCGGTTTATTTTTCACAAAGAAAACCGGGGTTATCTCCATAACGTTTGGCATTGTGGCTGTGATTAATACAGTCTTAAACATTACGCTAATTCCGGTGTTCTCCATCTGGGGTGCCGTAGCGGCTTATTTGATTGCTTATATGACTGCCATTGTATTCATATTCAGAAAAAGCCAGCAAGCATATTATGTACCGGTGTCATTTGGGAAAATGGCATTTTTATTTGTAAATATGACTGCTGCTGTTATCAGTATTATTTATGTTCAGGAACATGAGCTTAACTACTTATTTATCGCTTTAGCCTGGCTTTATATGCTTCTAATCATTGGAATCAGCCGGGTTGATAAAGATTTCAGAAGAAAATCATTTCAAACTGAAAAATCATTGAATGAATAGAATTGGAAATGCTAAATAGAAGAGAACTCCACAGGAGGATGAATAATGAAAATTCTAACAGTATTAGGCGCCAGGCCTCAATTTATCAAAGCCGCTCCTCTTTCACGGGTTTTGCGTGAAAATCACCAGGAGTTAATTGTTCATACAGGACAGCATTATGATGCAAATATGTCTGATATCTTTTTTGAAGAATTGAACATTCCAAAGCCTGACTATCATTTGAATGTAGGATCCGGGAACCATGGCAAGCAGACTGGCGAGATGCTTGCGAAAATAGAGGAAATTGTACTGGAAGAAAAACCTGATTACCTATTGGTCTATGGGGATACGAATTCCACATTGGCAGGGTCTTTAGTTGCTTCCAAGCTGCATATTCCGGTCATACATATTGAAGCGGGATTACGAAGCTTCAATAAGAAAATGCCGGAAGAAATTAACCGCATTATGACTGACCATGTCTCAGAGTTCCTGTTCTGCCCGACTGATACAGCAGTGGAGAATCTGAAAAACGAAAACATCACACACAATGTCTTCAATATTGGGGATGTTATGTATGATGCAGTTCTGTACAATAAAGGGCTGGCAGCTGAGAAATCATCTATTCTGAGCGAGAATGATTTAACTGAAAAAGGCTTCCATCTCATCACAATCCACAGAGCTGAAAATACGGACGATATCGGGAATATGAAAAATATCCTGGAAGCATTCTCAAAAATTGAAGATGTAAAAGTATGGCCCATTCATCCGCGTACCAAGCATAAGCTTGAAGGGTACGGCCTGAGCTTAAGCGATGTTCCTAACCTGAAAGTTATTGATCCAGTAGGTTATTTGGACATGCTGACATTGGAAGCAAATGCGAAGAAAATCATTACGGATTCTGGCGGAGTCCAAAAAGAAGCGTACTTCATGAAAGTTCCTTGCGTAACAGTACGCGAACAGACAGAGTGGGTTGAAACGCTTGAAGAAGATGCAAACATTCTTGTTGGTACAGACGTAAAACAGCTATTGGATGCTGTAAACAAAGAAGTAAATCCATCTTATAAGGAAGTTTTCGGGGATGGAAAAGCAGCGGAGAAAATTGTATCTCTAATCGATAACAGATAAGGCGGCTAAGCTATGCTCTATCTTTTAATTTGGTGTATTGTTTTAACGGCTTCCATTTACCTTTTCAAACAGGCTGGCGGAAGCCTCTCCCTTTTAAAGCCAAATATGATTTCAATCATATTTTATTATTCATTTCTCATTTCCAGCTTTATCGGGACTTTGCTGATTGGAATGGGAGTGGATGATTACTATATGATTAATCGGCTAAGATTTGAAGAAAGCAGGCAAATAGGTTTTTATATGATTTGTCTGGTGATGTTTCTGTTTCCGTTAATCATGATGTTAATCTCAAAGCTGAGCAATTTTGATGCCAAAGAGGAATTTAATTCGTATCTTGCTAAGGATATTTCATTGCCTTTTAAAGAGAAGAATGAATTCTTTCTTATCTTTCTCATGCTGTCTGGCATTTCAATGCTGTCCATTCTATATACGCTTTGGAAAGCCCCTGTCATTCCTATTCTCGAAGTTGCTTTAGGGAACAGTGAGTATTCACCTGGAGAACTAAGGATCATGGCTCAAAGAGAATTCGGCGGTAATGTATTGATACGTAACATTTTCGCGATTGCATTGACCCCGCTTCTGTCCCTGATTGCGTACGTCTATGCTGTCAGGACTGGACAGGTGAAATGGAAACTGCTGTATCTGTCTCTGTTTGCAGGTGCTATTTTAATTAATATCTACGATTTGGCTAAATCGCCAGTGTTTTTCTATTTGATTATGTTCCTGCTGCTGAGCCTGTATATCGGTGTGATCCGATTTACTGTAAGACGTTTGGTTTTATGGGGGATGCTGGGTGCTGCTGCTCTTGTTTCCATGTATATCGTGATTCAGGGTGTGACGGATATTGGTTCTTATTTGTCCTATAATTCCGGTCCTGTTGGCAGATTGATTTTTGCTCAAATTGCGCCGACTTTCCTGCATTTTGATTTATATGGTAGTTTACTGCCGTTTTTAAATGGGAAAAGCCTGCCAATCATTACGGATTTATTTGATATGGATCAGGTCCGTTCCGCCAGGGTTGTAATGGAAACGGTGTTCCCGGAAAAGGTAGAAGCAGGTACAGCAGGGGTGCTGAACACTCTTTTTATTGCTGAAGCATATGCGAACTTTGGGTACCTGGGTGTCATTGTCAGCACAATTTATATAGCTGCATTAGTGCAGATTTTATATATCGTATTGATTAGGCTCCCTAAAAATCCGGTATTTTTATGTTTGTTTATTTTCTTTACCATTAATATTCCAAGAACCCTGGTTGGAGGGTTTGCAGACTTTTTATTCAATCCAATCTGGATGCTGATGACAGGTTTGTTTGTGGGGATCTTAATATTTATCAGACTTCGTATTTACTTGACTGCTTTACGGCTGAAGAAAAGGTCTGGAAATGAAGTTTAAGGAGAAATTCCATGAAAAAAGTATTGCTTTATTATCCTTTTGAAATAGCTGAAAATGCGAATAGCGGATCCAAACTCAGGCCAAAAGAAATCCATCAGGCTTTCTTGAACTGGGGGAAGGAAAATGATGCAGAAGTTCTTCTGCTGTCAGGTTCTTCAGCCGCAAGGGAGGAGCTTTTTAACAGTTGGAAAAGTGAAGGGAAGCTTGATGATATTTGGTTCTGCTATATGGAGAACCAGACGATTCCCTTTTGGCTTACAGATAAAGGGCATGTTCCCAAAAAACCATTTATCGACCTGAAGGTCATGAAATTTTTAAAACAGAAAAATGTGCCTGTCGGTGTATTTTATCGGGATGTTTATTGGAAATTTGATGAGCTTTATCCTTTAAGAGGTCCAAAAAAGACAATCATGAAAACTGTTTATCGGATGGAAGAAAGCTTTTACGAGAAGTATTGCGATGTTATTTTCCTTCCAAGCGATGCAATGGGCGAGTATGTTGATATTAATAAGAGGAAAATAGCTCTGCCTCCCGGCGGTAAAGCAAAGAACATCATCAAAAAAGAAAAAGACAGTGTGGCTGCTCAGGGATTATATGTTGGCGGGATAAACAACGAAGATTATGGTTTATTTTTGCTGCTGGACGCTTTAGAGCTGGCTAACAAAGACCGTAGAGTCTGTGATTTGACTGTTGTCTGCCGCGAAGAGGAGTTGGCCAGCCTTCCTTCTGAAAGAAGAAACCGTCTTGAAAAGCTGAATGTGACGGTTAAGCATTTGAGCGGGGAAGCATTAAACGAATTATACCGTGAAATGGATTTTGCCTTTATCCCGCGATATAGAAGCACATATAATGATTTCTCTGTGCCTGTAAAGCTTGTGGAGTATCTATCCAATGAGCTGCCTGTCATTGCCACGTATTGTGAGGCACAAAGAGATATTATTGAAACGGATGGCTACGGGTTAATCTGTGCAGACCAGGCAGATGATATGGCTAGAGCAATTGAAGAAATGGCGGGTCATACACAAATATACCGTCACAACATCAAGCAGACTTTTGCCGATAAGCATTCCTGGCTTGCAAGAGTCAAGAAGGTAAAGAGTGCCTTGTTAAAGGAGGAACTATGAAAGTACTAATACTTGCTCCAAGCAGATCGATACACACCCATAAATGGGCTTTATTTTATAAAAATAAGGGCATTGATGTTAAGGTTGTTACATTCTCTGACCACTTTTCAGCAGAAAATGCCAAGGAAATCGACACCATCACCCTTCCTAAGCTATTACCCGGGAAATTGTCGTATATTTCGAGTGTTTTCGCTTTGAAAAAGGTACTTAAGAGCTTTCAGCCTGACATTCTTCATGCGCATTATGTATCAAGCTATGGATTTGTCGGTGCATTAGCCAATTACAAACCTTTTTATGTGTCCGTTTGGGGAAGAGATATTTTTCAATTTCCCCAGCAGGGCGGCTTGAACAGGAAAATTGTTGAATATACCCTTTCTAAAGCAGACGTTATTTGTTCAACAAGTCATATCATGGCTAAAGAAACAAACAAGTATACAGATAAAAAAGTGTATGTTACACCTTTTGGCGTGGATATGAACAAGTTCAGACCAATGCCTGAATTTAAGACTGAGGGAAAAGTTACGTTTGGGACTGTTAAGGCACTCTCAGATAAATATGGCATTGGTGATTTAATTAAAGCCTTTGCCAGGATTTATAAAGAAAAGACCAATTCTGAGCTTCTCATCGTCGGGGATGGACCGCAGCGGGCAGAGTATGAGCAGCTGACAAAAGACCTGGGAATTGATCATGTGACCGAGTTTACCGGACGGGTGCCAAATGATAAAGTCCCGGAATACATTAATAAAATGGACGTATTTGGAGTTCCTTCTACTGAAGACAGCGAGAGTTTCGGTGTAGCAGCTGTGGAATCAATGGCCTGCGGTGTGCCGGCAGTTGTGTCGAACGTCGGCGGACTTCCTGAAGTGGTGCTTGAAGGGAAGACCGGTTTTGTTGTGCCGAAAGAGAACCCGGAAGAGCTTGCAAAAGCGATGCTGCACTTAGCCGACAACAAAGAAAAAAGCATAGAAATGGGACTCGCCGGCATTGAACATGTAAAAACTAATTACAACTGGACGGATAACGCAAATGGCATGCTCGATTTATATGAGCAAACCTTGAATAAGGGGATGAAATCATGATTAAAAAAGCAGTAATACCGGCAGCCGGGCTTGGAACCAGATTTTTGCCTGCTACTAAGGCACAGCCTAAGGAAATGCTGCCAATCGTCGATAAGCCGACCATTCAATATATCATTGAAGAAGCAGTTGAGTCTGGCATTGAAGATATCATTATTGTAACTGGCAGAAGCAAAAGAGCGATTGAAGATCATTTTGATAAATCTGTTGAATTGGAAATGCTTTTGGAGAGAACGGGCAAACATGAGATGCTTGAGGTTGTGGAGAACATTTCAAACCTGGTTGATATCCATTATGTAAGACAGAAAGAGCCGCTTGGCCTTGGGCATGCCGTTCTTTGTGCAAAGAAATTCATCGGTAATGAGCCCTTTGCTGTTCTGTTAGGCGATGATATCGTTGACAGTGAAGTTCCAGCGCTTAAACAAATGATCGATCAATACACAAAGGTACAGTCCAGCATCCTGGGATGCAATGAAGTACCGCGCTCAGAGGTATATAAGTACGGTATTGTAAATTATTCTGAAAACACCGGCGACCTTTTTAAAGTTCAGAGCCTGGTTGAGAAGCCTGCAGTTGAAGAAGCTCCATCAACACAGGCAATCGTAGGCAGATATATCCTTACACCAGCTATTTTTGATATGCTCGAGGATGTCCAGCCGGATAAAAAGGGTGAAATTCAGCTGACAGATGCAATTGACAGCCTTCTTGATGAGGAATCAATTTACTCTTATATCATTCAGGGAAACCGTTATGATGTCGGAGACAAATTCGGATTCCTGCAGGCATCAATTGATTTTGCTTTAAAGCGCCCTGACCTAAAAGATAAGCTGTCAGCCTATCTGAAAGAACTAAATGTTAAGTAATGGAGATGGGAAAATGAGAGTGATTTACTTGTGTCAGCATTTTCCCCCTGAAACTGGAGCTCCTCAGATTCGTGTTTACGAAGTAAGTAAAGAGCTTATCAGCAGAGGGCATCAGGTGGAAGTCATCACAGCTTTCCCGCATCATCCTCATGGCATCATTCCAGAGGAGTATAAGGGACGCTTCTATATGTTTGAAAACTGGGATGGAATTCCTGTACATCGTTCATGGATTTATCCATCTCCAAAGGGAAGTTTCTGGAAAAGGCTTGCTTCCTATTTTTCTTTTACGTTCAGCGCTTTTTACTCGATTCTTAAATCAAAGCCGACAGATGTGATTATCTGTAATTCTCCTCCGCTATTCCTTGGCATTACAGGGTATTTAGGAGCGAAAATGAAAAGGGCAAAGTTTGTATTCAATGTTGCAGATATTTGGCCGGAATCAGCTGTAGAGCTTGGGATCCTGAAGAATAAATCATTTATCCGCCTGGCTGAGCGCCTTGAAATGTTTCTTTATAAGAAGTCCTGGAAAATTGCGACTGCCACGGAAGGGATTAAAGACTACATGGTCCGCAAAGGAAAGAAAGAGGAAGATGTATTTCTTCTTCCTAACGGGGTCAACACAGATACATTTGCTCCCCAGCCGAAAAACACTGAGCTGTTGAGAGAAGTAGGTATTGAGGGCAAAAAAGTTTTTATGTATGCCGGAAATCTTGGTTATGCCCAGGGTCTTGATTCTGTTCTGAGAGCCGCTGCTCTATTAAAGGACAAGCAGCCGGATGCCCATTTTCTGTTTGTTGGCGATGGACAGGAGCGGGAAAAGCTGCTGAGCATCAAAGAAGAACTGCAGCTTGATAATGTAACCTTCTATGGTTCTGTACCGGTTTCTGCGATGCCGGATATGTTTGCCGCAGCAGATTACAGCATTGTTTCTTTAAGGAATATCGAACTTTTCAAAGGTGCAAGGCCTTCTAAGATATTTCCTGCCATTTCTTCAGGTGTGCCTGTTCTTTATTGTGGAGATGGAGAGAGTGCCGCCATTCTGGAAGAGTATAATTGCGGTAAGATTGCCCCGCCTGAAAACCCGGAAGGCATTGCTGCCGCAATTTCAGAGTTAATGAGTGTAAGTGATGCGGATTATCAAACCATGAGAGAAAGTGGCCGTAAGCTGGCCATTGATCAATACTCCTGGAAAAGCATCGTTGACGATATCCTTTTCCATTTGGGAGAGCAGAATAACGAAAAAAGAGCCAATTCCTAGGTGAATTGGCTCTTTTGCTTGTTCTATTTTGAAACTGTAGTTCCTTTGAAATAGTGGGTAATAATCTGTTCCGCTTTCCATCCTTTTTCGGCAAATCCCTTTGCTCCATATTGGCTCATGCCAATTCGGTGTCCCCAGCCTTTTCCGTTTAATGTAACAGATGTGATGCCTGAACCTTCATTGGTCACGATGCCGCTTGCAGTTTGAATGGAAACTTTTGAGTCAGAGAGTGTTACTTGGCCGTTTGCTGTCTGTACAGTCTGGCCCTTCATATCACTGATGTTTGCCGTACCGCTTGAGGTTTGGACGCTTAATCCGGATGCAGAGCCATTCAGCACCGCATCAAACCAGTTTGAATACAGCTGGTTATAGACATTTGAATTAGGAAGCGGGAAAAGCTTTCTGATGACAGACTCGTTGCCTGTTACAGTTTTATCGCCGGCAGATGTTTTAATGGTTACCCCGCGAACCTCTCCATTAGCTCCCGTTTTCGATAGAGTCAAATCATAAATGACGGCAGATGTATCTGAAAAACCAAAGTTTTTCAGCAGCTGTGCGGAAGAAAATGTTTCACTCCAGCTGGTGTATGGGGAGGACTCATATGGATCATCAACCGAAACGAGATAAGGATAATAAGACTGGTTGGAGTTCCATACGTCACCTACATTGGCTGTTCTGCCGCCGCTGGTTGAGAAGAAAAAGGTCTGGATAGGCTTTCCATTATATTTGGCCACTAATCCGGCTGTTTCCTGAATAGCGGTATTGGCCCTGGAATCTTCCCCTGAATAGCCTTTGTAAACCTGGCTTGCAGCTGTGCTTGTAAGCATCATCGTATTGGCAGCATAGCTTCTTGCTGCAATCGCTTGAGCCTTTAAAGCTTCTTTCGGCCAGGAAGCTGGCATCTCACTTGGAACAACACCTTTTAGGTAATCTTCCATATCCAGAAAGTTGATGACCTCAACTTGCGATCCATTCGGCTTTAAAAAGAAGCTGCCCCGATAGGTTGTCCCATTACTTACCTTGGCTGTGGATAGCGAGCTTACTTCTGAGAGTCTCACTGTTGTCGATAAAACCCATCCTGATAAACTTCCAGAAGAAACTTTATACCAGACATGTCCTTGTGCATTTGTAAAAGTGTCAAGGTAATTGGCGCTTTCCCCGGCTTTAAACCTCTTAATGACTTCGTATGAAGAGGTTGCACCCCTTCTTAATGGAGTATCTGCCGTAAAGACTGCCAGCTTAGAGGTACCGCTTAGTTCCTGCAGGTCAAATCCTTTGGCGGATTTCTGATTGAAGCCAGTAAAGCTGACAGAGACTCCGGACGTATCCTTGCTTACGTTTAAGATGGTGCTTTGCGGAATAACCATTTTGGCTCCAGTATCTTTATTAACAAGCTGATATGTTCCATTTAACGAAATGGTTAAACTTGATTTTAAATAAACAGATACATTTACTTCGTTACTATATTGTTTAGGTTCGGCTGCCTGAGTGAAGGCAGGCAAGCAAATGAGCAATACAAGGAAGCTGAAGAGTGAGATGATCTTTTTCAAAACTATCTCACCTCACTAAGACCGCCGAATACCCAGCCTTTTACTCCAGAAGAAGTTTGGGCATTATACCAGGTTTCTCCCTTAGAGTTTACGAAAGTCGAAATATACTTTAAGACCGTTCCTTTTGGCAGTGTTTGAATGACGCCATACGAAGTAGTGGCACCTTTACGCAAGTGAACATCGCCGGTTGTGATAACTTGAGAAGGTGCTGCAGTTGATGGTTTATCTATCGATACATTGCCTGAGAACACCCAGCCCTTTAAAGTTGACGATAATTCCACTCGGTACCATAGTCCGGTTGATGCTTTAAAAGAATCAATTACTTTTAAGCTTGATCCCATCGCTTTAGTGGCCACGACTTTATAATCAGTTGAAGCTCCGGAATGGATATTCACTGAGCTTTTTGTCACATAAACGGCAGAAGGAAGCTGTCCCTCAGCTGGCGGAGTGGTTGGATTCCCAATTTGGCTTTTCAGATTATTTATCTCCTGCTGCTGGGAAGCTAGCTTTGATTCCAGTTCTGTAATCTTGCTTTTCATCGGATTTAATTGTGATGTAACCCAATCGACACTTGCTAACACTACATTGCTGGAAGCATTGATTGCATTCGGAGTAAATAATACTGCTCCTGCTCCAATTCCAAGTGTTAAGGCACCTGCAGCGATCAATTTCTTCGTACGGCTCATTTATTTTCCCCCTGTAAATTTTATAGAAAGGTTTAATGCAAAAATAAATTGGGTACATAGTAAAATATATACCCAATTCTGACATATAGTAGATTAACAGATTGTGAAATTAAAGGAAATAGAATCTATTTATTTAAAATTTGTTAAAATATTCCTCTAATCCTTTTGTAATGCCAACAGCAGCTTTTTGACGGAAAGCTGTCGTTTTGAGAAGAGCTTCCTCTTTTGGATTTGAGATAAATGCAAGTTCAACCAGGACACTTGGAAGCTGGTTCATTCTATTTACATAGAAGTTCTGTTCTTTTACTCCTCTATTATAAGTATTCATAGATGAGATCATATTTTTCTGAATCGCAGTTCCCATTGTTTCACTTCTCGGACCATTAAAGTTAACAGTAGAATTGTAATAGGTTGTTGTTCCTTTTGAAGAAGATGAGAACGAATCACCGTGAATGCTGATAAACGCGTCTGCAGTAGAGTTGTTCGCAATGGCAGTTCTTTCTGCAAGTTCAAGAAAAACATCAGTACTTCTAGTAAGGATTACAGTAGCCCCGTATTTTTCAAGCTCTGATTTTAGTAAAAGTGCAGTACCGAGATTAACATCTTTCTCTCTTAATCCAGTAGGTCCTACAGCTCCTGCATCATGTCCGCCATGCCCTGCATCCACCACAATTTTCTTTCCTAATAATCCTAATGGAACAATCTTCACTGAAACCTTATTTGAGTAATCTCTTAAAGTAAATGAATACCCTGGTTCGAACGTAAGAACGACAGATTTTTGTGAACCGGATGCAAAAGTTTCAATGGACTTAATGCCTTTTATGCTTCCTTTTGGCAGTTCCACATCAGTCATAGCACCTGTAATCTTTAATCGGTTTGCAGACAAAGTAGTATAAGAGACTGCAAAGTTGCCAGGTTTAATCCATGTTAAATAATTCTCTCCATTGACTGTGGAATAGGCAGGGGAGCTTAGTCTCTTAGCAGATACAGTCGTTGTCTGAGTTTCTAAAACCCACCCCCTCGTTCCTTTCGCATTTTCAACATTCAGCCAGCCATTCAGCTTGCGCAGAATTTTCAAAGACTCGTTTTCAGCAAGATACGCGCTGACTCCATAGTTCGTTCCTGCACCTTTGCGGATGACTGCACCTTTTTTAGCAAAAACATATTTAAATACATTCTGTGATGTTACTAGTTCGTATTCCGGAGTCCATCCCGTTTTTCCGGATGCACTTTTTATTCGAATCCAGCGCTGTCCAAGAGAGTTGGTGAATTCGCCAAGAACGGATACTTTGCTGTTATAGGAAAGTCTCTCACTGATTTTATAATCATATGAAGCTCCAGCGTATAAAGCAGCATTCATTGTGCCTACCAGCATGGTTGTGCCAATGGATACAGAAGGCTGTTTTGAGACTACAGATTCGTGTATCCAGGCAATATTGCCTGAGGATGTTTTCACCTTATACCACAAATCTCCTGTTGAATCCTTAGCGGTTTCAGAGGCGGTCAGCTCATCGCCTTTGGAAGCCTGGCCGATAACAGAGTGACTTAAGGAAGGGCCGCTTCGCATGTTGGCGACATCAACACTTACATATAGTTTTGTATTAATAGTCTGATTGGCACTCGCACTATCAGCAGGGATCCAGCCGGCAAGGCTTGCGTTTACTTGCACTCGCAGCCATGCTTCACCGCTTGACGGAACAAAGTGGTCGAGCACTTTTACCTTTTGATTTAGTGACAATTTTCCGACGGATTGATAAGAGGAAGTGGCTCCTCTTCGGACATCTAATGAATTTACCTGGCTATAGACATAGCTTCCGATGGCAGGAAGATCCGGAGTTTCGGGTGCAGGCGGCAAAGATCCTGCCTTAAATGCACTTTCCTTAATCCAGCCCTGAACAGATCCTAAGTCCGCACGATACCAAACCTCGCCATTCGCATTTTTAAACGTATCAATAATCGTCACAGCTTGATTCTTAGTTACATATGTAACAATGCTATAAGAGTCGGTTGCCCCTTTGCGGACAGGAGCTTTGTCAATCTGAACCGTTTTGGTTTCTTTTGCAGGCGCAGGCGGTTTGACCTCTGCATCTGCTTTCAGATAGTCTTCTATAATCCATCCTTTTATAGTACCTGATTCAATCCGGTACCAAAGTTCACCGCTGCTATTCTTAAAACTATCAATCACTTTAACTGAAGTTCCTTTTGATAGTTTTGCGATAGCTTCATAGGAAGTAGTAGCTCCTTTGCGGATGTTGACATTATCTCCGGTTATGATAGCCTGCTTTCCGACCTGTATCCCGGAATTGCCTGTGGTCTGCTCTGTAAAACTGGATGCTAATCCCCAGCCTTTATTCGTGCCCAAATCTACCCGGTACCAAAGTTCTCCTGATGAATTGGTAAATTCATCGATGACGGTGACTGTTTTACCGGTTGACAGGGATGTAACCAGCGGATAAGATGTGGTCGCACCTGACCTGATCTCAACCTTTTGGCCTACAAGCATATTAGCAGGAAGATCTAACTCCTCCGCATTCACGAGGACAGGGAACAAAGCAGCAGTAGCAAGAACCGAAGATGCCAAAAATTTTTTCATAATTTTCCCTCCATCGACATATTTTTGAGTTCTTTACCTATTCTAGCGAAAATTGTCAAATTTTCCAACCCGTTAAAAGCAAGAATAGTCTAAAATACCTGTAGAAAATAATGGTAAAAAAAGAAGAGTACACATTGGGTGTACTCTTCAGCCATTTATCAATATTCATCTTCCTGCTGATCGGCATCGGTTTGCCAGGTTTCATCCTCAGCTGTATAACTATCCGTACTGTTGCCTAAGGTATCATTAAGTTCATAGCTTAGTTCATAAATGGAATCTTTATCAGGAATGTAATAATATACATCATCGATATATTTATCATATCCCTTTAAGGTTAAATTCTCGATGTTTGTATTCTTGATTTTTGAATAAAGTTTGACGAAACTTGCGAATTTAGAAGGAGGGATGTTTGTTTTCACATTTGCTCCTAAATCCTCCATGATGTCATCGATTTTTGTAATCGTGCCGAAAGAAGTCCCTTTATTGACGATTGCTTTAATGACTTGCTGCTGCCGTTCATTTCTTCCCATATCGCCTTTAGGGTCTTTCTTTCTCATTCTTACATATGCTAATGCTTCATTTCCATTAAGTTCCATATTTCCTTCGTAATAAGTCTTCCATTTTAAACTGTCGGTCAGCTGTGCTTTGAAGGTGAATGGAACATCGACATCAATTCCGCCTAACGTATCGACAATATCCTCAAAGCCATCAAAGTTTGTTGTAATATAATAATCAATTGGAACATCGAGAAGCTCATTTACTGTGGTAATGGTTGATTCTATGCCCCCATTGCTGTATGAATGGGTAATCTTTGTATTATATCCGACTTCAGGCACGTATGTCCGTGTATCCCGCGGGATGCTCAGCATTTTTACTTCTTCTGTTTGAGGATTTACGGTGACGAGCATCAGGACATCAGATCTCTCTCCGCCTTCCTGATCTTCAATCCCCACTAACAGGATGTTAAAAGGATCCTTTGAAATTTCCACTTCTTCGGACCGGTGATTCGCAATTTTATCACTGTCCAGTTCCTGATATATTTCACTTGTTGCTTTATTGGCACTATATATTAGATCGTATGCCAGGAATGTTCCTCCTCCAATAATCGTAAGAAAGAGGGCAAGTATTATGACACGCCAAAAGCGTTTTCTTCTAATCTTTCGTTTTCTCGATCTCGAAACAGACATTTTATCCCTACTTTATAAATGGTTTGGAAAGGAATTAAGTTTCTTGCAATAGTTTATTTTACCGAATTAAAATCCCTTCGTAAATAAATGTTGAAAATTATTTTTCCTCTTCTAAATATAGCTGTTCACCCTGCGAAATTTCAGCCTGTCCATTGGTCAATTCAGTGATCCATTCGGAAAAACTTTCTGTTTGGCCTTCTTCCACATATGTCAGTAGTTCAACGCGATCTAAATAAAGGATTTCCTTTAGTGTAAAAGTGGAAGACCGCAGCTCGTTCTCAAGCTTTCCGAGCCAGGTATAATCTGCTTTTGCATGCATGATGCGCATCAATTTTCTTTCAACAACCCCAACCGCACTAATGCCATCGGAGGTTGCTTTCCCATAAGCCCGGATCAGGCCGCCTGCACCTAATTTTATTCCGCCGAAGTATCTGGTTATGACAACAGCTGTATCTTTAAGCTGTTTTTTTTTCAAAACTTCAAGTATCGGAACTCCTGCTGTACCGCTGGGCTCTCCATCATCATTTGCTTTTTGGATCTGATCATTTTCGCCAATTAAATAGGCTGAGCAATTATGTGTGGCGTTCCAATGCTTCTTTTTAATATCCTGAATAAAATTTTGGGCTTCAGTTTCAGTTTCTGTTCGTGCTATATGAGCAATGAACCGTGATTTTTGAATAATGATCTCATGTTCACCTGTACCTTTGACTGTTAAATAACGGGGCAGCATTTCTGCAGCTCCTTTCAATTGAAATACAAGTTCCATTATAAAACGACAATAATCGATAAATTTAGATTTCAAGTGATTGTAATGAAACTTTAATATAGGTAACTTTTAGAGATGGTATAATAGGAAATATTCTCATTGGGAACTCTATTATGAAATAATTGCTGTATAAAATTCAGTAAAAAGGTTTACCATCCATATATATAGGATATAAGACACGGGTGAGAAAAACAAGATTGAGTCTTTTTATCGATTTTTTGCCTTTTTGGCATAGTTTTCATGATACGGATATAGTAACCTTTCCTATTACAAGCTACAATATATGGCAGATATAATAGTTAAGAGAGGACTTGCTTCCTTCTGGAGGTTCCATATGAATATTAAGAAGTTTGATTCAAAAACCCTTGATCTTATATTGCAAAAGATAATAGACACTGTTGGGACGAGCAAGGATGAGATCTTCAGAATTGGCGAACAATGCAGAAAAGATTATGAAACCCTTACTGAAGAGCTTAGAGATGTTAAACACTTAGTGATTAAAACCATTGATGCAGGCGATCAGCTTGAGATTCAAACTAAGTTTGCCCGTAAACGGCTGTCTGAAGTCAGCATGCATTTCAAGAACTATACCGAATTTGAGGTTCGGGATGCTTATGAGAAGGCTCATCAGCTGCAGATGGACTTAACCATGAACAGGCAGCTGGAAAAACAGCTGCGTGATCGCAGGGATGACATTGAAAGAAGGCTGCTGGGTGTCGGTGAAACAATTGATAGAGCAGAATCACTTGTTTCACAAATTTCCGTTGTCATGAGTTATCTCACAAGTGACCTGAAGCAAATGGGTGAAATCATAGAAGATGCAAAGGTTAAGCAGGAATTCGGCTTAAAGATAATAGAAGCTCAAGAAGAAGAGCGGAAAAGATTATCAAGGGAAATCCATGATGGTCCTGCACAAATGATGGCTAACGTTATGATGAGATCCGATTTAATTGAAAGGATTTATAAAGAACGGGGCGGAGCTGAGGCAATTACAGAAATTAAAAGCCTCAAAAAAATGGTCAGAAGTGCCTTATATGAGGTGCGGAGGATCATTTACGACCTGCGTCCAATGGCACTTGATGATTTGGGGCTGGTGCCTACCCTCAAAAAATACCTGCAGACTATCGAAGAATATCACAGTACCACTAAAATCAGGTTTTCCAATCTTGGAGAAGAAAAAAGGCTTCCGTCTCAATATGAGGTCGCACTTTTCAGGCTGATTCAGGAATCTGTTACAAATTCACTGAAGCATTCAGAGGCCACCGAGATTGTCGTGAAATTGGAGATTAATAAGGCAAGGGTAGCTGTTATCATTAAAGATAATGGCAGAGGATTTGATATCCGGGAAAGAAAAGCGGAGTCCTTTGGGATTATTGGAATGAGAGAGAGAGTCGAGCTTCTTGAGGGGCAGCTTTCCATCGATTCCAAACCGGGAAAAGGCACGGTTGTCATTATCCAGGTACCTTTGAACTTGTAGAAATTATAAATAGAGAAACCATTTAACCGGAGAATTTGGGAGGCGAAGCAATTGACTACAAAGATTGTCATAATTGATGACCATCAATTGTTCAGAGAAGGGGTAAAACGCATCTTAGATTTTGAAAGATCATTTGATGTAGTAGCAGAAGGTGACGACGGGGCTGAAGCGATCACTTTGGTGGAAGAGTATAATCCTGATGTTGTCATCATGGACATTAACATGCCGAATGTGAATGGTGTGGAAGCAACTCGCCAATTAATTGAAAAGCATCCTGATTCAAAGGTCATCATCCTTTCTATCCATGATGATGAAAATTACGTTACACATGCGCTGAAAACAGGCGCGAGCGGCTACCTGCTGAAAGAAATGGATGCAGATGCCTTAGTTGAAGCAGTAAAAGTTGTAGCAGATGGAGGATCTTACCTGCATCCGAAGGTTACACATAATCTTGTCAATGAATACCGGCGCTTATCCGCTGTAGGAGCAGGAAGCAGCGGCGGCTACTCATCACAGATTGAAATCCGACGTCCGCTTCACCTGCTGACGCGCCGCGAATGTGAAGTCCTTCAGCTGCTTGCTGACGGAAAAAGCAACCGTGGAATCGGAGAGGCTCTTTACATCAGTGAAAAAACCGTTAAGAACCACGTCAGCAACATCCTGCAGAAGATGAATGTAAATGACCGTACACAAGCCGTAGTAGTAGCGATTAAGAATGGCTGGGTGGAAGTGCGATAGTATTGGTGACAGGCACCACCCGAATTTTGTTGAAAAAGCACGCAGATGGTTTTATACCATTGCGTGCTTTTTACTTTATCAGGGCAGCGGCTGCAATTTGGAAGATCGTCTTCGTATCAGAAGACCTCTTCTTAGCCTGATTGACCATTGAGATCAGCTCTTCAAGCTCTTGCGGGGATGCGCTGTCTATCAGCCAGGAGGCAAGTTCCGTCCCGCTTAGGGAGTGATTAATGTTTGGAACTTTAATGTTTTTGTATTTGCTTAATTCACTATTCAATAAGTGGTGAAGTGTATCGAGAGTATATTTACCGGAGTGGGCTTTGCCTGTAAAAGAAGTGTTATTTTTCAATTGTTACAGCTCCTTTACGAAATGAAGACACAAAAGGAATTTTACCATATACACTATCTTTATATGAATGTGAAAATATACCAGTTTTCCAACTTGGGCACAAAGGAGCACCCAATAATCTTAATGCATTTTTACCCGCTATCATATAAAATGGAACATACAGTAGGAAATAAGATAAGGATGGTACTTCTATTTATGAAAACGGCTGTTGTAACGGATAGTACAGCATACATTCCTAAGAACTTAAGAGAAAAGTTAAATATACATATGATTCCGCTGAGTGTTATTTTTGGCGGTGAGACGTACCAGGAAGAAGTGGAAATTACGGCTGAAGACTTTTACGAAGAAGTGAAGCACAAAGAGCTCCCAACTACTTCACAGCCGCCGGTTGGCGAGTTTGCCGAGCTGTTTGAGACATTATCGAAAGAGTATGATGCGGTGATCTCGATTCATCTGTCGAGTGGCATCAGCGGCACGTTCCAGGGGGCGGTCACTGCTGGGAGCATGGTAGAGGATATTCAGGTGTTCCCGTTTGATTCTGAAATCAGCTGTATGGTGCAGGGCTTTTATGTGGTGGAAGCTGCTGAACTGGCTGCTGCAGGGAAGAGTCCACAGGAAATCGTGGAACGGCTTGAGGAAATGAAAAAAAGCATTCGCGCTTATTTTATGGTGGATGACCTGTCGCATCTTCAGCGCGGAGGACGTTTGTCCAGTGCACAGGCCTTGATTGGAAGTCTGCTGCAGGTGAAGCCGCTGCTTCATTTTGAGGATAAGAAAATTGTTCCGTTTGAAAAGATTCGCACCCGGAAAAAAGCGATGAAGCGGATGGTTGACCTTTTCTGGGAAGATGTGAAAAGCGGTGAGCCGTATCAGGCGGTGATTATCCACGCCAATCGCGAAGCAGAAGCGCGTGAGTGGAAGGCTGAACTGGAAGCGGAATATCCGAATGTGGAATTTATGATCAGCTACTTTGGCCCGGTTATTGGAACCCATTTGGGCGAAGGTGCGATGGGGTTTGGCTGGGTGAAGAAGTAATGTTTGCGCCATTCTTTGGGATGGCGCAGATTTTTTGGGAGAGGTGATGTGGATTTGCAAATAGATTGAAGATTCCTGCAAATAGAAAGTTTGATGTTGCAAATAGAGAGCCTAAATCTGCAAATAGATCCGGGAACTTGCAAATAGAACCGTAATACTTGCAAATAGACAGATAAACTATTTAGTCCAGAGGTGAACTAATTGAGATTTACTCCTGAAATGACCCCCTATATAAAAGATTTTCCTCCAGAAAGCCTCCAGATATCCTCGATTGACACCATTCCGGAGCCGCCGCTCAACGAAAACTACCCAATCAACAGAGATCTCCGGCAAATCCTCCACGGAAAACAGCTTTTACTCGAAAATCTACCTCAACCACTCGAAGAAATCCATCATCATTATGAAAATGGCTATATTACTTACCGAAAAGGGATAATTAAGACCAAAAGCAAGACAGTTTGTGCCCGATGCGGCAATAAAGATAGCTCACTGTTCGCAGGTTTTCCCTGTGCACGATGCGGTGAGAAGGAGTGTACGTACTGCAGAAAATGCATTATGATGGGGCGGGTCAGTGAATGCACCCCTCTGATTGGCTGGAGTGGACCTGAGCCAGACCGTGATTTAACCGAGCACCCCCTAAAATGGGCTGGCACTCTTTCACCGGGCCAGCAGCATGCCTCCGATCAGGTTAGACAGTCTATAATCGAAAATAGAGAACTCCTCGTCTGGGCAGTCTGCGGTGCAGGGAAAACGGAAGTTCTGTTTGAAGGAATCAATGCTGCCCTCGCCTCCGGAAAAAGAGTGTGCATTGCCACTCCGAGAACAGATGTTGTGCTCGAGCTTGGTCCGCGGCTTCAAACAGTTTTCCCCGGCATCCAGGTGGCTGCCCTCTATGGCGGCAGTGAAGACCGCCATCTCCAGGCTCCCTTAACCATCGCCACTACGCATCAGCTTCTCCGCTTTTACAAGGCATTTGATACAGTCATTCTGGATGAAGTGGATGCCTTTCCTTATACGGCAGACGAAAGTCTTCAGTATGCTGTCCGCCAGTCCCGCAAAGAACATTCCTCGATGGTTTATCTCACAGCTACCCCAAATCAAAAATGGCAGAATGAATGCCGGAGCGGGAAGAGGGAATTTGTCACCATCCCGGCCAGATATCACCGCCACCCTTTGCCTGTGCCATCTTTCAAATGGTGCGGCAATTGGGAGAAATCTCTTAAGAAGGATAAGCTCCCGCCTGCAGTCACCCAATGGATCAAAAAAAGGCTGGATAATCAGAAGCAATGTCTGCTCTTTCTTCCCAAGATCGATAAAATGGAAAAAACCCTCACCATACTCCGTAACTCCTATCCTAAAATCCAAGCAGTGCACGCAGAAGACCCAGAGCGAAAATCCAAAGTCCAAATGATGCGCAACAAGGAAATCCCCATGCTTCTCACCACAACCATCCTGGAAAGAGGAGTTACGTTTCCTAATATTGACGTAGCTGTTTTAGGCTCTGAAGACCGAATCTTCACCGAAAGCGCTTTAGTCCAGATCGCCGGCCGGGTCGGAAGAAGTGCTCAATTTCCAGGCGGAGATATCACTTTTTTCCATTACGGTAAAACCGACAGCATGGTCAAAGCACGAAAGCAAATCCTCCATATGAACGCTGAAGCCAAAAAGAAAGGATTGATCGATTATTAACTGTTTAATTTGTCATGAAGAAATTGTCTCAGCTGTCAGCTGGTCTACTCTCTGGTCACGGCCGCAAGATCATCATTTATGCCAAGTCTGCACAGATAAACTCCCATTTATCAGAGGAGAGACTTGCGCTAAATGCAGCCGGCCATTCAGCACTTTAGAGCCCCAATTTCGGGAAGGCGATACTTGTAGTGATTGTGTAAGGTGGAATCGTGATCCAGAGTGGTCAGGGATGCTTGATAAAAACCATTCTATTTTCACCTATGATGCCTTTTTGAAAGAGACACTCGCCCGGTATAAGTTCCGGGGAGATTATGTTATGGCCAGAGCTTTCTCTCCTTTTATAAGGGGAAAGCTGGAAAATATGAAATTCGACTGTCTCGTTCCGATTCCTTTAAGTCCTGAAAGGCTGTATGAGCGCGGATTTAATCAGTCTGCTGCACTCATCCTTGAGGCAGGCTTTACACCGGCAGAACTGCTGCAGCGAATCCATTCTGAGAAGCAATCCAAGAAATCGCGTCTTGAGCGGATTCATCATCATCAGGTCTTCGAGCCGCTCAATATTAATATTGAAAATAAAGTGATTCTACTAATTGACGATATTTATACTACCGGCTCCACTTTATACCATGCGGCAAAGGTGTTGAAAACAGGCGGTGCAGCTTCAGTATTGTCACTTACACTGGCGAGAGGGTAGTTTTTCAGCGTAATTTTTTGGTCGCAGTGTTAATAGGTAATAAATCCTATGTTAAAATATTCTAAACAAGTAAAATTTATAGATAAGAATACCAGGCTTCGGTCGGGGAACCGCGGGCCTGCGTTCAGTTGCTTTATTGGGAGAGGATGTAGTGAAGTCATTGGCTGAAGATAACAGTGATATAGTTGAATATAACATCCATAAAACGGAATTTATGAAAATAAAAAATAACCTCAACCAGGCACAGAAGATCGCAAACATCGGAAGCCTGGAGTACGATGTGGAAACTGATAAAGGTTTTTGGTCTGATCAGCTGTTCCGGATTTTTGGCCTGAACCCTCAAAAAGACTTATTTCCAGACTATCAAATGTATTTGAGCTACCTTCATCAGGATGACCGGCCGGCATTTGTAGAGCAGTTTAGCAGGCTGCTGAATGAAAAAGAAAGTGTGGATTTGATATGCCGGATAACCAGGCAGGATGGAGAGGAGCGATATATTCACCATCGTGCAGATTATTTTGCAGATCAAGATGGATCGCCCAAGATCATTGCCACGATTCAGGATATAACTGAAAAACGGCACATGGAAGAAAAACTTTATGAAAACGAGCGGAAAATTGGACAGATATATGAAAATCTTGATGTGGGCATTTATTCTGCAGATTTACTGGAAAGAAAGGTTCTTCATTTTTCGAGAGGGGTGGAAGGGATTTTCGGCTACACGGCCGAGGAGTTTATTGCCGACTTCGATTTGTGGAACAATGTAATCCATCCGGATGATGTGCAGGCGGTAGAGGCTGAGCGGGAGAAACTTCTGAATGGGAATAGCATCCGCTATCAATACCGGATTGTTCATAAGTCCGGTGAGTTAAGGTGGGTTAATCATCATAGCATCCCGCACCTGAATGATAGGGGCGAGCTTATCCGGATTGATGGATTTGTAACAGATATAACCGAACAAAAATGGCTTGAAAAAAGAATGAGGCGTATGGCTTTTTATGATCATCTAACCGACCTGCCAAACCGCCGGTACTTTGATCAGAAGCTCCAGAGTCTTATAGAAGTTGATGCACATAAGAGATTTGCGGTTTTATTTTTTGATCTGGAGCGGCTGAAGCAGATTAATGATACCTTCGGCCACTCTGCTGGAGATGAACTTCTCAGGCTTGTTTCACAAAGAATTAAAGAGAGGGTAAATTATTTTTCAGCAAGAATTTCCGGTGATCAGTTTGCGGTCATTATGGAATCTGTTCAGGAGGGGGAGGACCCTGCACTGTTAGCAGATTCTATCAATCTGATCTTCTCTGAATCGTTCCATATCAACAGCTTTGAGCTAAATATCTCTCCCTCCATAGGCATAAGTTTATATCCGGATAATGGGAGCACAGCTGATGAATTGGTCAGAAATACGGAATCTTCCCTGTACCATGCCAAGCAGAAAGGGAATACCCGATTTCAGGTGTACCATCCCTCCATGGATATTGAGTCTTATAAGCTTTTTACGCTGGAACAGGATATGCGGAAGGCACTTCAGGATGACGAGTTTTTTCTTGAGTACCAGCCAAGAGTTGATGCGAAAACACGGAGACTAGTTAGTGCGGAAGCTTTATTAAGATGGAATCATCCTGAATGGGGCAGGGTCTCTCCGCTGGAGTTTATACCCGTTGCAGAAGAAACGGGTTTAATCGTAGATATTGGTGAATACGTGATAAGGAAGGTATGCAGGCAGATTCATTCCTGGAAGGAAAGCGGGCTGCCGATTGTTCCGATATCCGTGAATATCTCTCCGCTGAGCTTTTTGAAAAGCTGTCTTGTTTTCACGATAAAGACCGCATTGGACGAGAATCATCTGGACGCGTCACTGCTTGAGATTGAATTGACGGAATCTTCCCTAATCAATTACTCAGAGAACGTGATAGCGGTGCTTAAGGAATTGGGTGAGATGGGAGTGAAAATTGCGCTGGACGATTTTGGGACAGGCTACTCCTCCATCACGCAGTTAAAGAAATATAAATTCGATGTTTTAAAGATTGATAAAACGTTTATCCGGGCAATGGATAAAAATGCGGAAGATGCCATCATTACCGCCAACCTGATCTCGCTTGCACATGGGCTGAATATGAAGGTGGTAGCGGAAGGTGTAGAGACCTTTGAGCAATTCTACACTTTAAGGAAAAATGAATGTGACCAAATACAGGGGTACCTTTTCAGCAAGCCGATTCCGCCTTCCATCTTTGAGCAGAAATTGTTAATTGGCATTTTGAAGCCGCAAAATACCAAAGAAGACAATGTGTTTAAAGGTTTGCGGAAGTATGCGCGTGTCGAGTTTCCCTACCCGCTTGAAGCAAATATGACCATCTTAGAGCTTAATAAAAAGCCTGTCAAAATGGGCAGCACGAAAATTTTGATTGAAGATATGAGTGCAGGCGGAGTAAAATTTGTGTCCAAAATGAAACTCCCAGTGAGAAAGAATATTATTTTATTGATTGAAACTAAGTTATTAGGAGAGTTCCTTGCATTTACGGGAACGATTGTCCGGAAAGATGAAATATCGGATACTCTAACTAATTATGGATTTCAATTTATGATCGAAGAGGGACCGAGAGCTAAATTGGCGGAGATGCTTGATAGTCTGCAAAAACAGCTGGAGCAAAATCCGTCTGTTCCCGAATCTCTATTCATCGATACAGCCAGCAGTCAGCTGTATTTTGAATAATATTTTTCTATAATTATCCTATTCTTCGAGCTATAATATTTCATATAAACTGAGAGAGGAAGAATCATATGGCTGAGTTATCCAACTGCCCAAAATGTGATGCCATCTTTGTCAAAAACCAATTCCGCGAAGTCTGCCAGGATTGCTGGAAGGAAGAAGAGAAGGCTTATGAGACGGTCTATCAGTTCATCCGGAAGAGGGAGAATCGGACTGCGACCATCATTCAGGTTGTGGAAGCAACCGGAGTAGAGGAAGACTTAATTTTGAAGTTTATCCGTACGGGAAAATTGAAGCTGGCTCAATTCCCGAACCTTGGCTATCCTTGTGAAAAATGCGGTGGCAGCATTCGGGAAGGAAAAGTCTGCAAAAGCTGTGCAGGAGAACTGAGAAAAGATCTTCAGCAGTTTACCGCTGAGGAAGAAAGAAGAAAAGAAGCTGCCCAGAGAGAAAAACAAGGAACTTATTTTGCCGTCAATGAAAAAATAAATAAACGTTTCTAAGCTATGTGGCTCATTCACATAGCTTTTTCTATAGGCTTTTTGATGTATTTTTTACCAAACGTAAATTAACATTTAAACATACCGCCACATTAGCCGATAATAAACTTAGGTTAAATCGACCGGAAAGAAAGTGAGGGGTACACATGAAAATCAATAACTTTGGTCCTTCAGGCGTGAACCCATACAAACGCCAAATGAACAAGCTTGAAAATGCAGGGAAAACAGCCAGAACGGCATCAGATAAAATCGAAATCAGCTCTACTGCAAAGGTAATGCAGCAGGTATCACAGCTGAGCGAAAACCGCAAAGCTAAAGTAGAAGAGCTCAAAATTCAGGTTGAGAACGGCACCTATAAAATCAATCCGAAAGAAGTCGCAAAAAGCATTGCTAATTTCTATTCGAATAAATAATGAGGAGGGATTGGCATGTCAGCCGAAGCTCTTACGGCAGCAATGGAGAAACTGCTAAAGCTTCATAAAAGCCTTTATGAACTTGCAGTAAAAAAAACAGATATGATTAAGAACGGCGACATGGACGCCCTGAATCAGATGCTGAAGGATGAGCAGGCTCATATTGCGGCTATCGGGAAGCTGGAAAAGGATCGGGTAACGTATGCTAAAAATATAGTCCCATACAATGATAATCCGACGATTACCGATTGCCTTGGAGAACTTAAAGGGGAATCGAAAGAAAGAATAGCGAGGCTTAGCGATGAATTGATAAAGGCTGTTAAGGATATTCAGGATAAAAACCAATTAAATCAGCAGCTTCTTCACCAATCCATGCAATTCGTTCATTTCTCGATGAGTTTGCTATCCCCGCAGCCTCAAAACTATAATTATGGCCCTCCGTCAAATAAGAAAATAAAACCTGGGAACACTTCAACAGGGATTTTCAATTCGAAGGCATAAAAAAATAAATTTGGAGGAACGAGAATTATGCGTTCAACCTTTATGGGTTTGGAAACAGCACGCCGCGGGATGTTTACGCAGCAAGGTGCTTTATATACAACTGGACATAATATTGCCAACGCGAACACACCAGGCTACACCCGTCAGCGGATAAATTTTGTACAAACCGAGCCTTATCCTGCTGCTTCAATGAACCGTCCGCAGATTCCAGGGCAAATGGGAACGGGAGTTCAGGCTGGTTCCATTCAAAGAATTCGTGAAAGCTTTCTTGATGTCCAATATCGCGGAGAAAATAACAAAGTAGGATATTGGCAGGCGAGAGCAGATGCCTTGAAAAACATGGAAGAAGTCATGAATGAACCTTCTGAGACTGGCTTATCAAGCGTAATGGACCAGTTTTGGCAATCTCTTCAGGATTTGGCTGTCCATCCAGAGGATTCGGGTGCACGATCGGTTGTCCGCCAGCGTGGAATAGCTGTTGCCGAGACATTTAATTATCTGTCTGATTCCTTAAATGGGATACGGAATGATTTGAAAAGCCAGATTGAAGTTACGGCGAAAAAAATTAACTCTCTTGCAGATCAGATTAACGACATTAACATTGAAATTTCCGAAATTGAGCCGCATGGCTATTTGCCCAATGATCTTTACGATGAACGAGACCGTTTAATTGATGAACTTTCTGAACTAGTGAATATAAAAACGACTCAGGTTAAAAGCGGAGGAAATGCCCTTGATATTGCCGAGGGAACTCTGACAATTGATATTGTCGACAAAAATGGAAATCCGATCTTTAACATGAATGGAAACAAAGTGTCCCTGGTTGACGGACAAAACTTTAAATACAATGCCATAAAGGTTAATACAGATGGTGCAGATAACTCGGTTAGCACAATTTCGATTGGCGGCTATACGGCAGGCGGAGAAAATAATGGCGACCAGTTTGAATCTTTAAGTGCTGTCAGTGCGATTCACTTCGGTTCTGCTGGAGTACTTAAAGGATTAATTGAATCCTATGGATATGATGATAACAAAATTCCTGCAAGCAGTGCGGCTGGCTTGTATCCTGAGATGCTTGCCGAGCTGGATAATATGGCTTATACGTTTGCAAAAGCATTCAATCAAGTGCATGAGGATGGTAATAGCCTCTATGAAATGAAAAACGGAGAAGATAAAATTCCATTCTTCTCTGATGTGGGGCCAAACGATTATTCCGGTTTTCAAAAGAAAGCTGAAATCACTTTTGTTGTTGATAACAGCGGGAGCATGAGTGACAAGCAAAATAAGGTTGCAGAAAAGTTAGCGCAGTTTGTTGATGGTATTACGAGTCAAGGGGTAGACCCGGCGAATATAACCTTTAGGCTGGTCAGTTATGAGAATGGTAACGCTATTAAGGTGCCGGCTACAACTAATTATTCGGAGATAAGTAATGCTTTAAAAGGTTTAGAGGCAGATACAAGTACTGGCATAACAGGTAATGAAAACCTAATGGATGCTATTAAGACAGCAGCAGGAGCTTCCTCTTCAGACGATGTATTTAAACATATTGTATTCGTTACAGATGAGGATGCTGATGATGAAGCACAGCTCCAGGACTTATTAAAAGAGGAGCTCCTCCCTAAGGGAATTCAGGTTCATGGTGTATATTTTACAGATAACCCTGATGTTGCTGAACTGAATGAACTTGTTAGCCAAACAGGCGGGCAGAAAGTAAATTTATCCTCAGCTGACTGGGAAACACAAATTCAGGTAATAGGTGAATCTATTGGAGCATTTGTAATGAGTCCTCCTGCCAGCTCTGACATTGTTAAAAAAGGGTATGCGGGCAGGATGCAGGTAGCTTCTCCAATCCTGGAAAATATCGATAAAATTGCTGCATCATTAAATACGGATGCAGGTAATGGGGGGAACGCACTTAAGTTAGCGGATGTCAAAAATGCTCTGCTTAATTATAGTGAAGGGGAAACAGCGAGCTTTGAAAGCTATTTTAAAGGTGTGATTGGAGAAATGGCGATCCAGTCGCAGCAAGCCAATCGAATGGCTAATAATGGGTCGGTACTTCGCCAGTCTGTTGAAGAAAGAAGACAATCCGTCAGCTCAGTCTCCCTGGATGAAGAAATGACAAATATGATTAAATTCCAGCATGCATACAATGCATCTGCCAGAATGATCAGCCTGCAGGATGAACTGCTTGATAAAATCATAAATGGCATGGGAACTGCTGGACGATAAAAGTGGGTGAATAATAGATGAGAATTACACAATCTATGCTTTCCAGCAGTATGCTGAGAAACCTGAGCAATAGTTATGAAAAAATGGGTAAATACCAGGATCAGCTTGCTACCGGAAAAAAAATAAACAGGCCTTCTGACGATCCTGTTGTAGCCATGAAAGGCATTCAATACAGGACAAACCTTGCAGAAGTAGAACAGTTTAAAAGGAATTTCTCAGAAGCCTATAACTGGATTGAAAACTCTGATTCTGCGCTGGACAAAGCGACAAGTGTCCTGCAGCGGATTCGTGAGCTGACTGTTCAGGCAAGCAACGGGACCTATGAAAAGAGCCAGCGAGAAAGCATAGCAGCTGAAATTGGCCAGCTGAAAGAGCACCTTGAATCAATTGCCAATACAAAAGTGGGCAATAAGTATATTTTTAACGGTACGGATACGACATCCCAACCCGTTAGCGGCGGAACGGTTTCCTCTAATTCAAGCCCGGTTGAAATTGAATTGTCAAAAGGGATTAAAGTAAAGGTAAATGTTACCCCTTCAGACGTTTTTACGAGAAGTGCTGTTCCAGGTGAAGGGCTATTTACCGATCTGGAAAATCTGATAAACGACCTCTCATCTGAAACTGGTGATGGCATTGGAGACTATTTGGGTCATTTAGATACTCATACTAATAAAATTGTGTCAGCCCGTGCCGAATTAGGAGCACGAATTAACCGGATTGAAATGATGGAAGCCAGAATAGATGAACAGGAAGTAATTGCAAATCGCATGCTTTCAGACAATGAAGATGCTGATATTGAAAGAGTCATTACAGACTTAAAAACACAAGAAAGCGTTCACCGCGCAGCCCTTAGCGTGGGATCGCGAATCATACAGCCAACATTAATGGACTTTTTAAGATAAGCTATTCCTTGAGGGATAGCTTTCTTTTTCGAGGTGAGTGAACATGCAGATCCCGCAAATAAGGGTCCAATCAACATATGGTCAAATCCAGATAAATACTCAGAAGCCGATTCAATCGATTCAGCAGCCTAAAGCCCAGCTGGATCTCCAGCAGCCGCCTGCAGAATTAACCATTGAACGAACACCCTCAAAGCTGACCATTGACCAGACGAAAGCACGGGAAGATGTGGATTTAAAACATATTTCAAAACGAATAGAAGAAGCAGCCCAGCAGGGATATCAGGATTTATTGGAAGGAATGGCCAGGCGTTCACAGGAAGGTGACGAGCTGATGATGATAGAAAAAGGAGGAAATCCAATTGCTGACCAGGCACAGCGCAGCAGCGAAGGGCCAGAGCTGCAATTTAATATCGGGTGGATTCCCTCAGCTGGAAGCGTAAAGATCAATTTTGTACCTGGGAAAGTGGATATTCAAGTGAAAAGAAATGCCGTCATCAATAACACCCGTCCGCAAAAGCCAATTCATGACTATCAGCCAGGAAAAGTGAATATATCCATGAAACAATATCCAGCTTTAAAAATTGATTTTGTAAATCTAACAATCTAACGAAGTGGTGACACAAATGAACATTCAAACAAAATTTCACGGTCAGATAACAATAAAAGAAGAAGACATTATAGCGTTTCCATCAGGCATCCCGGGATTCCTGGAAGAAAAAGAGTTTTTGATCCTCCCTTTAGAAGGGACAGAACTCTATGTTCTTCAGTCAACTAACACAAACGAAGTTGCCTTTATTCTGGCAGATCCATTTACTCTTCTTCCGCAATATGAATTTGACTTAACCGAAGAAGTGCTCGAAAAACTGGACATAAAATCTGATAAAGATATTGCAGCTTTTACGATACTGACAGTAAGGGAGCCATTCGAGGAAACCACAGCAAATCTTCAGGCACCGGTGATTATCAACCAAAAGAAAAGGGCAGGCAAGCAAGTTATTCTAGCCAACACCTCCTTTCTTACTAAGCATAAAATCATTACACCTCAAAAACAGGGGGGGAAATAATGCTTGTACTTACCAGAAAACTGAAAGAATCCATTATGATTGGTGACGATATTGAAGTCTCTGTTCTCTCAATTGAAGGGGACCAAGTGAAAATAGGAATAAACGCACCAAAAAATATTGATATACATAGAAAAGAAATCTACCTATCCATCCAGCAGGAAAATAGCCAAGCAGCACAAACAGGGGCTGACGCTATTAATAATCTCAATAGCTTTTTTAAAAAGAAATAAAATTTTTTATTAAACTATTAAACACTGTCAAAATAAGTCGATATAACCATTGTAAAGCTGAACAGCAAAAGGCGGCCGACTTTTCTGCTGAACAGTAAAACAAACCACATGGACGTGGGACATATACTCAAGGAGGAAAATAACAATGAGAATTAATCATAATATTGCTGCTTTGAATACTTATCGTCAGTTGAATAGTGCTTCAGGCTCTCAATCAAAATCAATGGAGAAATTGTCTTCAGGTCTTCGTATCAATCGTGCAGGAGACGATGCAGCAGGTCTAGCTATCTCTGAAAAAATGCGTGGACAAATTCGCGGATTGGATCAATCATCTAAGAATGCTCAAGATGGTATCTCTTTAATCCAAACTGCTGAAGGTGCATTGAACGAAACTCATGATATTCTTCAGCGTATGCGTGAATTAGCAGTTCAATCTTCAAACGACACTAATACTGATGCTGATCGTAAAGAAATCCAAAAAGAGATTTCTCAGTTAAAAGATGAAGTGAACCGTATTTCAAATGATACTGAATTTAACACTAAGAAATTATTAAATGGTAGTGTTGGAAACTCTGCGAATATCACAACTAATAATCATGTTTTAGGTAGTGTAAATGTAGTCGATTCTAATCTAAAAGCTGACACTTATACCGTGACAACTGGAGCGGCTGGTACAGTTGCAATGGATATAAAAACAAATACTACTGGATTAGCAACTGGAGATTTCTCATTTGCTGATGCAGATTTAGATGGTTTAAAACTTGGTGATTATAGCCTTGAGTTTAAATCAACCGGTGTAGCTAATACATTTGATATTTCTCTCAAAAATAGTGATGGTGTTGAAGTAGGAAGCCTCGCAGGTTGGACTGCTGGGGGAGGAGATGCAACAATTGTTGGAAACCTACCCGATGGGACTGCAACGAAATTAACAATAACTGACCCTTCAGCAGGTGGAGTTACTGAAGGGAAATTAGATTTTAACCTAAACGGCAACTACGCAGCTGCAGGTGCATTTGCAATTACTAATTCCGCTTCAGGTACTGAATATTCTAGTGCAGCTAACTTGAAAATTACTGACAATAGTTTTGAAGCAGGCGGTCTCGAGTTTGATTTATCAGTTGATTCTGTATTGGCTGCAGCAGCGAGTTCAACAATTACAACTACAAACAATGCACTAACAATGCATATCGGTGCTAATGAAAATCAAACAATGAATGTGGATATTAATAAGATGGATACACAAAGCCTTGGTATCAAAGATATTGATGTTACTTCACAAGCAGGCGCTGAAAATGCAATTACAGCTGTAAATGATGCTATTACAAAAGTTTCAGCTGAACGTTCTAAACTTGGTGCATTCCAAAACCGTTTAGAACACACAATCAACAACTTGAATACATCTTCTGAAAACCTAACAGCTGCAGAATCACGTGTACGTGACGTTGACATGGCAAAAGAGATGATGAACCAAACTAAAAACTCTATTCTTTCCCAAGCAGCTCAAGCTATGCTGGCTCAAGCTAACCAGCAGCCACAGGGCGTACTTCAATTACTTCGTTAATTTTAGTCGTTCCTAAAAGGGACCTTAGTCGTCTAAGGTCTCTTTTTTTATAAAAATGTGGAGGCTGGCAGTATGCGAATAAATCATAATATTGCTGCCTTGAATACATATCATCAGTTCTCACAAGCATCCAGTCAGGTCGCGAAGTCTTCAGAAAAATTGTCAAGAGGACAGCGCATCAATAGAGCAGGTGATGATGCTGCGGGTCTTGCTATTTCTGAAAAAATGAGGGCACAGATTAGAGGATTAGGGCAAGAGCAGAGAAATATGCAAGACAGCATTTCTATGCTTCAGACTGCAGAAGGAGGTATGGAAGAAATCCACTCCTTGCTGCAGCGTGGAAGAGAGCTATCCGTCCAGTCGAAAAATGATACACTTACAGATAGTGATCGTGAGTCTATTCAAGGCGAAATCAATCAGATTGTCAAAGAAGTGGACCGAATTGCTAATAATACAGAATTTAATACGATAAATTTGTTAAACGTTACTTCTTCGTCTGACAGTCAAGATCAGCAAAAAGCTGTAGAGGCTTTACAGAAGTATTGGCTGAAAAATAGTGAAGGGTTAGTAGCTTTGCATTATGGCCTGCAAGCTGGTGTGGATGATGCTCCTCTTGAGATTCAATTTATACAAAACTCTGGTGATGGCAGGGTGGCCTGGGTGCAGGGGTCTTATTACACAACAGGAACAGATGGCAGGTATTTTGATCAGAAGCTAGTCCTCGATATGAGTGATTTTTCTCCAGTGTCTATGCCAAACGGTGGCGGTTCCTGGATCTCGAATGACCGGATTATTGCTCATGAAATGACCCATGCGATCATGGGAAGAACCACCAATATGAGAGACCTCCCAACCTGGTTTATAGAAGGAACAGCTGAGTTTATTGCCGGTGCGGATGAGCGATTAAAAGCTGATTCCAGCAACGGAACAAACTTTGCATCCCTAAAAAGTCAAATTGATTCATGGGAAAGTACAAGTGCTGATTATTCAGCAGCTTATGCTGCTGTTAAATATCTGGATGCCCAGATTACTGGAGGCATTAAGTCTTTGTTTGATGAGATCAAAATTGGCGGAGCAGAGAAGACAATGGATCAGGCATTAATGGATTTAATAGGAAAAAATGAAGCTGGGTTTCTTGCCGATTTTAAAGCCAATGCGACTCTTGCAAATTCAAATATTGACTTGAGTGATACTGATGCGGGAGCAATCGGCGGCGGCGATGATGATACAACGGTTCCAGATACTTTGAATACCGATTTGCTAAATCCATTAACAGCTTTCGTGGAAAAATGGCCTGCTTTCAGTTCCGGGGGATCCAGGATGAGGGTCGGTCCTTCGATAAATATGGATTTAGTCAATGTTACAAGCAGCTCGCTCGGTATTAATCATATTAACATCCTAAGTAAAACAGATGATAATATATCAATATTTGACGGAGCTATTACTTTTGTATCGTCGGAGCGTTCTCGGCTTGGGGCTTATCAGAACCGTCTTGAGAGAGCTTTGTCTGTTTCGGCTATTTCAGAAGAAAACTTAACAGCTGCTGAATCCCGTATTCGTGATGTGGATATGGCTAAAGAAATGATGAACCAAACAAAGAATTCGATTCTTTCTCAGGCAGCTCAAGCCATGCTGGCTCAGGCAAATCAGAATCCTCAAGGTGTTTTACAGCTCCTGCGTTAATATATGGAGGTCATGGGGAATACTCCATGACCTTTTTTGTAATAATGGACCCCGTATACAATCTGCTAATTTGTCTATTTTATCCATACTACAACTTCTTTTCCAGTATGGACTCTTAATATTCTCCATTAAATGCCGATATAAAACTCATAGTATTTTATCTTACATAGGTAGGGGATTATTATGATAGAACGATTATCATCGCAGCACACATCTCTTACACCCAGAGTTACTAACATGAGTGAGCAAAACTATGAAAATACAAAAACAGATAAAATGGCCAGCCTTGCTGTTTCAACACAGCATCCAAAAGCTGATAAAGAAGAAAAGGTTTCTGAAGTAATCGAAAGCATGAATAAGTTCATGCAGGCATCCTACACTTCGTTAAAATTTGAGCTTCACGAAGAGTTAAATGAGTATTATGTAACCCTTGTTGATGATGTAACCCAGGAAGTGGTAAGGGAGATTCCATCAAAAAAGCTCCTGGATGTCTACGCAGCGATGACAGAATTTCTTGGTCTTATGGTTGATAAAAAAATTTAAGCGAGTTGATTTAAAATGTTAAGAATCGGTGGTTTGGCGAGCGGAATGGACATTGATTCCCTTGTAAAAGATTTAATGAAAGCGGAACGGATGCCGCTGGATAAATTAAAGCAAAAGAAACAGGTCCTGGAATGGCAGCGGGATGATTACAGATCGATGAATACCCTTCTCCTGGATTTCCGCTCCCAATTAACACAAATGAAGCTGACGACCCAATATAGAGCAAGGACTGTCACTTCTTCTGATGAATCGAGAATAACGGCTACAGCAAGAAGTGCCGCTTCTCAAGCCTCTTATTCTATTTCCAAAGTAACAAAATTGGCAAGTGCTGAGAACTGGGTGACCGGAGGTATTGGATCAGTAGATTCATCTAAATCTTTAGCTTCCCAAACCAATAATTTCACCGCAGGCTTAACATGGCAAAAAGGTGCAGTAGGAAGCAGCAGTTTAGCAGGCAATGGATCAACTACCGGCTTGAAGCTGGATTTGGCAGCAGCGGATGGAGAAGTCATTAAAACCAGTGAATTATCCAAGATGTCTGTTAAAGTGAATGGAGTGGCTTATGAGGTCGTATCAAGTACCTCCTTTACAGCAGGCAAAAACCAAGTTCATATTGATGAAAATGGCAGCCTCACATTCAGTAATGCAGTGGCAGCCGGGGCAACAGTGAAGGTTAATTATATTACTAATCATGAAGTACAAACCGGTACATTAACAGATAAGGCCAGGTCATTCCAGCTTAATAAAAAGAACATTATAGAGGATGGTTTCAAATTAACTGTTGGAGGCACCGATTATTCGATAACTACCGTCGATCCTGCTACAAATGTCGGACAGCTCAGCGGCGGCTTTGGAAGCATCAATTTAACTACAGGCGAAATAACCTTTAGTGCTGCACAATCTGCCAATACTCAGATAAAAGCAGTTTATCAGCAGGAATACGCTGATTTTTCAATCTCTGCCTATACATCTGGGGCAGGTAATGAACCTGTAAAAGAAAACTTTCTGATAGAGTCATCTGAATCTCTGAGTTCCGTTATTAATAAAGTTAATACGTCTAAAGCTGGAGTCTCCATGTTCTATGACACAGCGACCGGAAAAATATCGATGATGAGAACAGAAACGGGTGATTTTCATGATGATCCAAACACCCCTGATAGAGAGTATGATATTTCAGTAAGTGGTGACTTCGCATCTGTATCACTTGGGTTTTCCGGAGCAGCTAAGTCGCACGGGGAAAATGCCGCATTCGTCATTAATGGACTCTCTACAACACGCAATTCCAATACATTTGATTTAAACGGTGTAAATATAACACTAAAGAAAGAATTCGATGACGGAACTTCAGCTTCATTATCCATTAATAATGATGGCAGCAAGGTGTTTGAAAATATAAAGTCATTTGTTGATAAATATAATGAATTAATCTCTAAAATAAATGGCAAGGTTTCTGAAGAAAAATATCGAAGCTATACGCCGTTAACAGATGAACAGCGTGAGCAGCTTAGCGATAAACAGCAGGAACTTTGGGAAGAAAAGGCCAAAAGCGGAATGCTGCGCCGTGACTCCATTCTGACGGGTACCCTGTCTTCTATGCGTATGAAAATGTATCAGCCTGTCTCAAACAATGACATTAATCCATTGTTCAATCAGCTTGCTTCCATTGGAATTACAACCACTTCAAATTACTTGGAAGGCGGCAAGCTTGAAATTAATGAAGCCAAATTGAAAGAAGCGATTAATAATAACCCGGATGCGGTCGAAGCTTTATTCAGAGGAGGCAGTGAATCTGCTGCTGAAAACGAAAAAGGGATTATCCATCGCTTATATGATTCTGTGAATGAGACGATGGACAAGCTTAAAGAAAAAGCCGGGAACTCTTTTTCTACCAACCAGCAATTTGCACTGGGGCGGACTTTATCTGACTTAGACAGCAGAATTGATCGATTTGAAGAGCGGATGATTCAGGTTGAAGACCGCTACTGGCGCCAATTCACCGCCATGGAAAAAGCAATTCAGCGTTCCAATGAGCAATCCATGTTCCTTATGAACCAATTTAGCGGCGGCATGTAATTAAAAGGAGTGTTACGAATGGCAATTAGTAATCCATACCAATCCTATCAGCAAAACTCAGTGAATACCGCCTCTCCGGGAGAGCTGACACTAATGCTGTATAATGGGTGCCTTAAGTTTATCCATCTGGCGAAGAAAGGCATTGAAGAAAAGAATATTGAAATGAAAAACACCAATATCCAAAAAGCTCAAACTATTATTCAGGAGCTGATGGTTACATTAAATATGGACATGGAAGTTTCTCAGAATATGATGTCTCTGTATGACTTCATGAATAGCAGATTAATGGAAGCTAATATTAAAAATGATGCTTCCATACTTGTTGAGGTGGAAGGCCTGGTGACCGAGTTCCGGGATACGTGGAAGGAAGTTATACAATTGAATCGTCAGAAGCAGTTCTCGCAGGGCGGAACAGTGTAGTGAGTTCAGTTCAAAGGTTTTATGATTTAACTCACGAGCTAATCCACACTCTTGAGGATGTAAAGCTTGACCGTAATGCGAAAATTGATCAAGTAGAAATACTGCTTGAAAACCGCCAGCAGGCAATGGCTGGCATGGCACCACCATATTCAGACGCCGAAAAGGACTTGGGAGCCAGGCTGGTCAGCCTCAATGCAAAGGTCACCCAGCTGATGACAAGGGAAAAGCTTTTTATCCAAAAAGACATCAAAGACTTGAGCGTTAAAAAGGAATCAACCGGAAAATATGCTAATCCCTATCAATCCATGGCAACGGACGGCATGTTTTATGATAAAAGAAAATAGGTGACTAACATTGTTGACTCTGACCGAAGAGCAATACCTTTTCCTGAAGGAATACAGCGATCTTTTATATACCATAGATGAAGCATTTGATTATATCGTAAAGAGCTTCAGCGATTTCAGTAAAACAGAGGGAGAGCGGCTTCTCGGTGATATTTTTCAGGCATTTCCTCAAGTTGCTTCAGCCCATGAGCAGCTTAGCCAGCTTGTTCAAAACAATCAGCCCATGCTTAAAGCTATCGCTGATATCAGTACAGTCGCCGATCAGGCTGAACTGCTTATTCAGAACTTTGACGATCTTCCTGTTAGACAGGAGATCATTTCGAAAAAGCTTTATCCTGCATTTGTAGAGTGGCATAAAAATATTCATCAGGAGTTAAATCCATATATCCAATCATGAATATGGTAACAGTCCCGGAGGTGTTCACTTGGATATCCCCTTAATGTCTATGGCCTTATCCCAAGGCCAGGTCAAGCAGCAGGCAAACATTTCAATTATGAAAAAAGCAATGGACCAGGCAGCAGGAAATACAGAATTCATTAATAAGATGATGAGCGGGTCTCAGATACAGGCCCTCCAGCACGCAGCCCAGCCCCACTTGGGCGGCCATATTGATATAAAAGGATGAGCAGTGAAATCAGCTGCTCATTTTTTATATAAGTCACCAATTCGACAAATTTTCTCAATCTTTTTACCAGTTTCAGCAGGAGTTTTTAGGGGTAAAATAGAAATATAAATATATAGTCTTAATATACTTTTAAGACTAGGCTTTCTTTTACAGACGCTAAGGTTTTTGTAAGCGTTCTGAGGAAGTCGCCACTGTATAATGAGAAGGAGGAGTTCACGTATGAATTACAACATTCGTGGTGAAAACATTGAGGTAACTCCAGCAATTAGAGAGTACGTAGAGAAGAAAATTGCGAAGTTAGAAAGGTATTTTACTGAAACTCCTGATGCAAATGTACATGTAAATTTAAAAACGTATAACAATAACCGTTCTAAAGTGGAAGTAACGATTCCGATGCCGAACCTGGTTCTTCGTGCAGAGGAAGATCATGATGATATGTATGCAGCGATTGATCTGATTACCGATAAATTGGAGCGTCAAATCCGCAAACATAAAACAAAAGTGAACCGCAAATTCCGCGAGAAGGGCAATCTGACAGCTGTGTTTGCAGCGTTGGAAAATGATGCAGAGCCACCTGAACTGGATGAGGAGGATAACGATCTTGAAGTTGTCCGCCAAAAGAGCTTTGACCTGAAGCCGATGGACAGTGAAGAGGCGATCCTGCAGATGAATATGCTGGGCCACAGCTTCTACGTGTTCACAAATGCAGAGTCTAATTTAACAAATGTAGTGTACAAGCGTAAAGACGGCCGCTATGGTCTGATTGAAGCGCAATAATAAAACTTGAAAACCCCGCTGCTGAGGCGGGGTTTTCGTTTGGTGCGGGTTCGCAGTTGGGCTATTTGCAAATTCGTCGTTCTATTTGCAGATATCAGGCTGTATTTGCGAAAATCGCTTTTCAATTTGCAGGTTTCCCCGATCTATTTGCAACGTCCACATCTTCTCCTAAACCGGCACTGCCAAAAACCGCACCTAAACCGTAAACTTCTCCAATTCCTTCTCCATCACACCAGTCATTTCCTTCAACTGCTCCACCTTCACCATAACCTGCTCAAACGCACGAAGCTGCTCCTCCGTAGAAGCGGAGATTTCCTCAGTCCCGGCAGCCGTTTCTTCGGTTACCGCCGAAATGTTTTCCACAGCACTTATAACCTGCTGGCTCATATCACTGGAGCTTTTCATATCTTCAACTAGTTTTTCCAAATGGCTGTGTATGCCGGATACATGTTCAGAGATGGTTTCAAAAACCTGTTCCGTCTCATTCATCGATTGGGATTGCTCTTTTGAAAGGGCATGACCCTGCTCGGTGGCATTGTAAATATGGCTGATTCCATTTTGAATATTGCTGACCATTGAGGCGATCAGATCGGTTGCTTTGGAAGAAGAATCGGCGAGTTTCCGTACTTCTTCTGCCACAACCGCAAATCCTTTTCCGGCTTCACCGGCACGGGCTGCTTCAATCGCTGCGTTTAATGCCAGCAGATTGGTTTGATCCGCAATTTCTTTCACCGTGTTAGCTGCCCCTTCAATTTCCTTGGTGAACTGGGCGAATTCACTGACTGAACTTCTAATATGGTTGGACGAACTGGAGATTTCGTCAGCAAGCCTCATTTGTTTTTCTAAAGACACCCGTCCTTGGTGAACAGATTCCAATGCCTGTGTACTTTGCACAGCACTCTCGGCACTCGACTGATGGACAGCTGAAAACTGCTCACCCATCACACTCATTAATTCAGCGGTTGCCTGAACGTCTTCAGAAATGGCCTGGCTGCCTCTCGCCAATTCATCCGTTGAAACGGCCACCTGGCTGCTGCTTTCATTTAAGCTGTGCATATAGGAAGCCACATCCCCGGCAAATCCTTTTACATTCTGGCTGACCTCTTCAATGGATTGCACGGTTCCTTTTAGATTCAACACCATTTTTGAGAAGGCTTCCGTTAGTTTATCCACTTCATAGCGGCTATTCTCTTTAAAGATGAGCTGTGATAAGTCTGCTGTTAAATCGCCCTCTGAAATTTTCTCTGCTTTTTCCACAATCGCATTCAGTGGCTTTGTAATTCCTCGGGCTGCCATCCATGAGAATACAGCTGATAAAAGAATAAGCACCAGGCTTCCTATGAGGGAGGAATTCGTGATAAAGGCGATTTTCTGGCTGGTTTCCTGTAGTATGCCTTCATACCATTCATTTGTGCGCTTCTTTAAAAGGTGCATATCATTTAAAATGCCGGAAATTCGTATGCTCTGACGCTTGATTTCCGCTTTGTTTCCCTTGTTGAAGGCTTCCGTTGAAACTTTCGAAAGCTCTGCATACTTTCCTTCAATGCTGCCGATGATTTTTTTGTGCTCTGAAACTGTGGCAACCGAAGAGAGGGAAGTCAGGTTTTCCTGAACTTCTGTCATCATGGTCAGTGCCTGGTCCTTGTTGGCATCACTTGAATTGTAGGTGTAATTGGCAAGCGACTGGCTTGTCACCACCAGGCTTTGCTCCAGGTCCTTCACTTTCAGCAGAAGGTCCACATCATCTTTGGCGGAGCTTTGAATGTGTAGTGTCTGGTATATGATAAAGCCAATCATGCTGACCGAGAGTGCGAGCGGGATTAGCGTGACAATAATGAGACGTTTTCGTAATGTCATCTTGGAAGCTCCTTTATTCAGCTTTTACTGTGATTTTCCCATCGATTATGTCTTCTGTTGCTTTTTTCAACGCAGCTTTCTGTTCCTCTGTTAAGGAAATTACGCGGATCTCAGAAAGGCCGACACCGTTTTCTGCCAATCCCCATTCATAGGAGGAAGCTTCGATTTTTCCGTTTTCCTTCAATTCCTTCGACAGGTTGAAAACAGCAATATCGATGTTTTTGACCATCGATGTGGCAACAGCTTTTTCTGCAACAAAGTACTGGTCTGAATCGACACCGCCGGCAAGCACACCTTTTTCTTCGGCTTTCTTCAGTGCGCCAAAACCGGTGAATCCGGCAGCAGGGTAAATAAAGTCGGCACCTGCAGCAATTTGTTTTTCAGCAATTTTTTCACCGAGAGCGGCGTCTCCAAAATCTCCGGCATATTCACTTAATACTTCTATTTTCGGATTGAAGTGCTTAGCTCCTTGTACAAATCCATTTTCAAAATGGTGGATGACAGGCACATCAACACCGCCAATAAAAGCCAGCTTGCCTGTTTTGCTTGTCATGGCAGCGAGCATTCCAACAAGGAAGCTGCCTTCATGCTCCTTAAACGTAAGTGAGACCACATTATCAAGCTCGGAAACAGCATCAATCAGCAAAAATTGCTTGTCAGGATATTTCTCAGCCGTTTTTTCAAGTGCTTCTTGTGCTGTGAAACCCAGTCCGATGATCAGGTCATGATCTTCTTTGACCAGCTCTTCAAGCGGCTTTTCAAAATTGCCGTCAGGCGCTTCTTTGTAATCAAACAGAATGCCCAGCTCATCACGGGCTTTTTCCAGGCCACGGAATGCAGAGTCGTTAAAAGACTCATCTCCAAGTCCAGTGTCCGATAAGAGAATGCCAATTTTATATTCTTTATGTTGGTTTGTGCTTTGTTCAGAGGCAGAACAGGCTGCCAGAAGTAAGCTGAACATCAGCAGGAAGGGTAATAGTTTTTTCAAGGTAAACCTCCAAGTTGTAATATTTCGCCTTACATAATATCGGCAGAAAGAAGGAGGTCTTAAGTGTGAAGTCAGACCTTACTATGAAAAGTTAGCAAAATAAAAAAGCCTGCATATCCACAGGCTTCAAAAGCATCATTCCTCCAGTACCTTATATTTCTCCTTCAATGACTCCGGAGCCATCTTCACCATTTGCTGAAGGACAAATGATGTTATCACAATATCATCCGTAAAGCCGAAGATCGACAGGAAGTCTGGAACAAGGTCGAGCGGCAGAAGGATGTACAGAAGTCCGGCCGCAATTGGAAACAGCTTTTTGCCAGCCGATACTTCCGGTGATAGAAAATATTCTTTCAGAAAGGGCAGGAACTTCCAAAATTTAAATACAAATTTGATGCGTTTGAGAAACTTCATTAGGTTCACCTTTTTCTAGTTCATTCGCTGAATGGAAGCTGCCACCTGAATACGCGGCGGGTTTTTCACCTCAAGCGTGGCAGCTGATAGATAGCTTGTTTCAAGTATGCTTCAAAAAGTAAATACAATTAGCCACTTTTGCAACGTGTTCAATTAGGTATGAATCTCCTCTTTTTATAATTTATATAGGGTAAGAGGGGATATGCTACACTCGTTTTTTCCTCCTTAGGACTGGTTATCGAATAATCGTGATTTTATCCAGATCGGCGCTTTTGACGCCTTCGTTAAAAATTAATCTTGTTTTAAACTGAAAAATCCGGTCAGGTGCAGAGCAGGGAATGTCTTCAGGCAGCTGGAAGTTAAAGTCCATTTTGTTGGTTTCTTCTGATTCAATGACTTTGGTGGACAGAATGGTCGCTGTCCCGATCACTTCCTCCTTCTCATTCTCAGGCGATGTCATGACCAGATCACACTCAATACGCTTAATCTGCTGTTCAATCGTTCCTCCTTCAATCAGGAAGATTCCGCTCACATTTTCCCCTGGCGTATATTGAAGCTTTGGCAGCTGCAGATCTATTTTCGCAGAGCCTATTCCAAGCATTGACATGTATTTTCGTAAAATCAACAAAGATCTCTCCTCTAATTTTATATAGGGGGAGCTGCTCGCTCACACCACATTTTAGCTGTTTCCTTTTTTACGTGCTGATCATGATAAAGTTTCAAGTGTTTTTCACTCTACCTATTCCTCCATTTTATAAAGTCAAACGTATCGCGGTGTGGGCTCGTATATAAAAAGGGCCTTTACCGCGGTGGTAAAGGCCCATAAATAAAGACCTCTACCACATGTGGTAAAGGTCTTGCTAACAATTGTTTAGATTGCCAACAAAGCCGAGAGCATCTGCTCCGTAATGACGACTCTGCTGTAAAAGCTACTCCCCTTTAGGAGAAACTATTTAATTTATAGCTACATCATAGTGGATTCTTAAGCCGCTGTCAATCATTTTTATGCCTGATGAGCCTTCAGATGGCGTTCGTCAAGTCTTTCTTCAATCTTCTCCAGCTTTAATTTATCCCGCAGCAGCTCTTCTTTATTGCGTTTGATTAGTTCATCCAGTGAGTATCTGATTTTCTTTTTCATTTTCCATTCCTCCATGTACAGTTTTTTTGGCAGAGGGACCAGAAACGCTGCATCTATGTTAATATATGAACACCCAAAAGGGATCAGGAATCAGGGAGGGGGGGAGCCGCTGACTCCTTCAGCAATTTAAATCTGAAAATTAAAATAATTTTCTATTTCTTTTATCATAGTCCTAAAGACCTTTTTTGCCAATGGGGTTGTCCTCAAATGTCGAAATTCCTGCCTGTTATGCGTTTTTTTAGCACTAAAAGGAGTATAAGGCGGCAGAAATTCTGTATTCTTGCGAGGTTGTTAAAAGTCAGGAATTTGGCTTGTTCTGTCGAATATGGAATGCAAGATGTGCTAAACTCTGCTTATCCTGTTTGATCTTCCATAGACAGATGGTGATGGAAATCGGTACAGTATTAATACATGCTGCTGAAAGAAAGGAAGATGACGGATGCAAATGATCGATATTACACAATACAATCCGGAGACAATGCAACTGGCCAGGCCTATATATGACAGGATGAAGAGAGTTTTGCTGGCAGAAGGACGTTCCATTCATCCGGCCATTCTGGAAAGAATCGAGAATATGGGCATCACTACTTTAATCGTTAAAGATGCGGAATCGGAAGGCATTTCAATGGACGAAATGATTGATATGCCTACCTGGATGGACACTATCACAGTCGTGCAGAAGGCATTTGATCTGGCAGCTAAAAAGCAGATGTTAAACGTGGCAGAGCTCCAAAAAGCAGTTGCTCAAATGATTGGCGAGGTCACAAAACGAAAGACCATCGTGCTGGTTCCATCCTCATCTGTTCCCCCTGAGTTAAAAAGCTATGCCCATTCCGTCAATGTGGCTCTGCTTGCCATCCAGACGGCCAAAAAACTGAAATATACGCAGTCACAGCTTCGGGACCTCGGCATCGGCTCCCTGCTGCATGATATTGGAAAAGCAGATTCTAAAGAGGAAAAAGAGCATTCGCAGGCCGGTTTTGAAATCATTAAGAAACAACGGGAAATCAGCTTGCTGTCGGCCCATATTGCATACCAGCACCATGAGCTTTTGAATGGAAACGGCTATCCGAGAGGCTTGGCAGGGGATGACATCCTTGAGCTTCCGCAGGTTTGTGCAGTGGCCAGTTTCTACGAAAATTTGATCTCCACCGACAAGATGCTTCCGCATGAAGCGCTGGAATTGATTATGACCAAATATGAAACGGAATATAAAGGAAAGGTTATTGAAGCTTTTGTCAATAGCATTCCTTCCTACTACCCGGGAACGAAAGTCATTCTTCATAACGAGCAGAAGGCCATTGTGACAAAGATTAAACAGCATTTCCACAGACCGGTCATCCGCCTGCTGGAAGATCAGCGGGAAATCGATCTGGCTGTGACCCCGTCGGTTGTGATTAAGGGGATATTGGTGGGATAAAAGGAAGCAGTACTCAGTCATGATGTACTGCTTCTCTATTTACAGCAAACCAGCCTATCAGCAATACAATCAGAGAGGACGCGCATCCAACAAGGATACTGTTCGGCCCTTCACTGAAAAATAAAACCGTCCACCCGGATAATGTCCCAATCAGCACTGATGCCGGCATCAGCATGCCTTTTTCCTTCCTGCTCCATAATATCTGCAATATAACCGGCAATGCAGCTGCAAAAAAGACTCCTGAAATGAAAAACAAATCCAGCAAAGATATTGAGAATAGGTAGGCCCAACTTGGAATGGCCGCCACAAACATGCTCAGAATCCCCCACATATGCTTATTCAGCTTGAGGTCATTCCGATCATACAGAACATATAGCGAATGAATCTGTGATAAAAAGGTTTCAAAGAAGATAACCATGAGAATAAAAATGAGCAGAATCGTAATCGTGAAATGCTCGTATCTCAGGAAAATCTTTTCAAAGACTGAGTAAAAGTTTTGAAAACCGCCCTTGTAAATAGCTGATAAAGCAATCATTGAAAACGAAAAGGGGATCGTGCTCCAGATCAATCCGGTCATGCTTAGACCCAGCCGCAGTTTTTCTCTTTTGCTTTTGAGAAGCATATTCCACATCTTCAGATCCAGCAGCAGATGACCAAGCATGGCGATCGTAAAGGCTGCCAGCAGCAAGGGAAGTATATCCCATTCCACATAAAGCAGATACGGATGGTACAGGCGGATGCCGTCATATACGACTTCAATTCCTTCCAGCATATAGGCGTGTACAAGAATCATGATCATGATTAAAAAAAGAATGCCGACCTTGAGCATACTGAATCGCGTAAACCATTTTAACCGGAAAAAAATCGCTATCAGAAACCCGAATAAAAAGAATAAACTCATCCCGACAGGAACCGGTGTGCCTAAAGGGTAGACAAGGATTCCCGCCGCAAAGCCCATGACCGCCATGCCGAAAAAAATAGCCAGCAGAAGAACCCTCTTCATCCACTTTAACGCAGGTTCGAACAATCGGCTTGCCATGATAGCGAGAAAGGATGAAGAATCCTCTGAAGACCGTACCCGTGTGATAATTGGAATAAGGGCCAGAAAGGCAAGGGCGCCGGCTGCTGAAAAGCTGACAGTCCCGATAAAGCCGTAACGCAAAAAAGCTTCCGGTGCTGTAAAAACGGCATTGCCTGAAGTCCATCTTGAGATAATGGCGATGCTCAGCAGCCCGAAGCCATATTGAACTGATTTCGATAGATTTGTGTTCATCAGTACTGCTCCCTGTATTGCTTTGGTGTGATGTTTTCTTTTTTCTTAAATTGGCTTGAGAAGTAATGCAGGCTGTTAAAACCGGTTTTTTCAGCAATCTCTGAAATGCTGTAAAGGGTCGTGGACAGAAGATGTTTAGCTTTTTCCAGCCTGTAAACAGTCAGGTAGTCAATAAGGGAAGTGCCGACCTCCTCGCTGAACCTGCGGCTTAAGTAGGCTGGGCTTGCATGGACTCTGGCTGCAATATCCTGAAGGCCAACCCGCTGTTCATACGACTCATGTATTTGATTTAAAGCCTCATTTACCATTTTGGAATATTCCTTTTGGAAAATAGGAGTGGAGAATTTTCTCAGTGTCTCTTTTAATTCTTCTTCAATAATTGGTTTCGTCAGGTATTCGGAAACCCCCAGCTGAATGGACTTTTTGGCAAAGTCAAAGTCCTGGTGGGCTGATAGAATGATAATCTGCAGATGGGGCTGGATCTCCTTTAAGTCTTTTACCAGTTCAAGCCCCGACTTTCCCGGCATCTCGATGTCCACGAAGGCGAGATGAAAGTAATGTTCCTTGCTGAGGGCAAGAGCCTGGCTGCTGTCATGGGCAAAATGGAAGTTCCATAAAGGAAATGCCGGCTTTAGAATATATTCAAGCTGTTCAATTACGATTGGTTCATCATCTATGCATAATACATTCATGCCTGCTCCTCCTTCTGGAATTCGACCTTGGGAAGTGTTATTTTCACAGTTGCCCCGTCTTGTTCATTTTTGTATATGTCTAAATCAGAGGTTTGAAAAAGAAGATCAAGCCGCTTTTTGACGTTAGAAAGACCCTGCCCTTTAGCTATCATGTCCTCAAATGAATAATCACCGATGCCAAGGCCGTTATCCTCCACATATAAGGTGATGCTGTCTTCATGGCTGACAGCTTTAATAGTGAGGGAAAGCGGCCCCGGCTTTTTCTCCAGTCCGTGCTTGAATGAGTTTTCCACAATCGTCTGAAGAAGGTAAGGAGGCACATAGTGCTTCAACGCTTCCTCGTCTATATCCTCTGTAATGGTGAGGCGGTTATGAAACCTTAGCTCTTGGATTTTTAGATAATATTTTGTATACTCCCATTCTTTTTTTAATGGAATGAGCTGCTCTTTTATCTGGTATTTGAATTTTAAAAACAGGGACAGTGTTTCCATGGCCTTGATCAGTGTGTCTATGCGATTTAAACGGGCAAGACCGAGCATCAGATTAATCGTATTGAATAAAAAGTGGGGATGAATCTGCTGGTTCAGCTGCATATATTTGCTTTCCTGCAGCGTGTTCTCAAGAACGACCTGCTGTTTCTCAAAGGAAAGAGTATCTATTTGTTTCTCAAACGCCAGCACCATCATTAAAATAATGGCACCTGCCATCGGTACGAATATCGAAAAAATCGCAAACAATGAAAAGGTCTCGTAGGTAATTAGCATGATCTTCACTGCCTTAAAAGAATTTCTAATAGTATAACATGTCAGATAACTGGTTAGTAAGTTAATTTGGGAATCGTAATAAAATGGCATATGCAAATAGGACGGGGAATTTTGCAAATAGATCTAGGAATTTGCAAATAAAAAGAGGTTATTTGCTAATAGAATAGTAAACTTGCAAATAGAAAGCTGATTTCTGCAAATAAACGAACTCCAGAAGAGTGGGTAGATGGTAAATCCAGAATTTAAGCTATTCTTAAGAAGAAAAGACGCTTCGAAGTCTGCAAAAAGGCAGCAACCCAGCGAAAAAACCCTGAATGAAGCCCAACGCAAACTATAAAAAAAGAGCGAAGCAGCAAAGCTCCGCCCAAAAGGGGGTTACACAATATATTGAGATCAGCACTAGGCTGGTACTCTAATAAATTAAGAGATTGCCTCGGCATAATGGCAGGCAGCCTGATGTCCTTCTCCAAGACTCTTAAGCTCCGGGTCGGACTGTCTGCACAAGTCGGTTGCAAGCGGGCACCTTGTATGGAACCGGCACCCGGCAGGAGGATCGATAGGGGACGGGACATCGCCTTTCAGAATAATTCGTTCCTTTTTCTTTTTCCGGTTAGGCTCAGGAATGGCTGACAGCAGCGCCTGTGTATAAGGGTGGCGGGGGTTGCTGAATAAGCTCTTCTTCTCAGCAATTTCAACCACTTTTCCCAGGTACATCACAATGATCCGGTCAGAGATATGGCGAACGACCCCAAGGTCATGGGAGATAAATAGATAGGTTAAGCCATATTCCTTCTGCAATTTTTTTAATAGATTCAGCACCTGGGCCTGAACAGATACATCAAGCGCAGATACGGCCTCGTCACAGATGATCAGCTTCGGCTCTACCGCCAATGCTCGGGCAATTCCGATTCGCTGGCGCTGGCCGCCGCTGAATTCGTGCGGATAGCGGTCAATATGTTCTTCCTTTAATCCAACCTGTTCTAAAAGTTCAACTGCCCGGCGCCTCCTATCCGCTTTCGGAACAACATTCAGGATTCCCATTGCTTCCTCAAGCGTCTGGCCAACCGACCTTCTTGGGTTAAGAGATGCGAACGGATCCTGGAAAATGACCTGCAGGTCTTTGCGGATCGAACGCATCTCCCGTTTTGATTTGGAAAGCAAATTCGTTCCCTGAAAAATCACTTCTCCGCCAGTCGGCTCATCCAGGCGCAAAATCGCACGTCCTGTTGTCGACTTTCCGCATCCGGATTCACCGACAATGCTGACAGTCTCCCCTTCATAAATCGTAAAGTTCACGCCATCAACCGCTTTAACATGATTGACGGTGCGGCCAAAAACACCGCCTTTAATCGGAAAGTACTGCTGCAGGTCCCTGACTTGAAGGATTTCCTTTTCTTTAGTTAGCGTGGCTGACATCTGCTGCGACCTCCTTTACTGCCGGTCCGTTCCATCTTTCCGAGTACATCCAGCAGCGTACTTTATCTCCGCTATCTTCTATTAATAATGGTTCTTCCGTCAGGCACAAATCTGTTGCAAACGGGCATCTTGGCGCAAAGCTGCAGCCAGGGGGAAGGTTGTCCGGGCTTGGAACCGTACCTGGAATGGCTTCCAATTCCTCGACATCCCGGTCCACTGCCGGAATGCTTCTCAGCAAGCCCTGTGTGTAAGGGTGCTTGGGGTTTTCAAAAAGGGAATCTACATCTGTATGCTCAACAATTTTTCCGCAATACATAACGGCGACCCGGTCACAGGTTTCGGAAACAACACCCATATCATGCGTAATCATGATGACAGCCGTTCCGAGCTGTTCCTGCAGGTTTTTTAATAGATCAAGGATTTGCGCCTGGATCGTTACATCAAGAGCTGTCGTCGGCTCATCGGCAATCAGCAGCTCCGGCTTGCATGCCAATGCCATCGCAATCATGACGCGCTGGCGCATCCCGCCGCTTAATTCATGTGGCTCCTGCTTAGCTCTTTTTTCAGGTGAAGGGATGCCGACTAATCGCAGCATTTCGACCGCTTTCTGCCATGCTTCTTTCTTTGGCAGCTTTTGATGAATCCGGAAAGCTTCCGCAATCTGTTCTCCTACGGAATAGACAGGGTTAAGTGAAGTCATCGGCTCCTGAAAGATCATTGAAATCTTGTTTCCGCGCATTTGCCGCATGCCTTCCTCTGTTTCTGAAAGCAGGTTTTTCCCTTTAAAGTTGATTTCACCGTCCACGATCTTTCCGGGAGGCTCCGCAATCAGCCGCATGATGGAGAGGGAGGTGATGCTCTTTCCGCTCCCGGATTCACCGACAATGCCGAGCGTTTCTCCTCTTTTAACATCAAAGTCTACGCCGTCGACCGCTTTAATGACTTTTTTGCCGGAGAAGAAATGAGTTTTTAAGTTTTTCACTTCCAGTATCGTTTCTTTATGTTCAGTTCCCATTTTTCTTGCTCCTCTCAAATCGGGAATGGTTTTAGTTCAGTTCAACACGTTTATTCAGGAATCGGTAGGACAGGTCAACAAGCAGGTTGACGATGACAAACAGCACCGATACGAATAAAATCGATCCCTGCACAAGCGGCAGATCACGCATCCGGATGGCATCAATAATCAATCGTCCGACTCCATTGATGGCAAAGACGGATTCTGTTAAAACCGTTCCGCCGAGAAGGGCTCCAAACTGCAGTCCGACTACTGTTATAACCGGAATCAGCGCATTTTTTAAAGCGTGCTTATAAATGATCAGACGCTGGCGCACACCCTTTGCTTTGGCCGTGCGGATATAATCCTGGCGGATAACCTCGAGCATGCTTGCCCGAGTCATCCTGGCAACGATGGCTGCACCGCCTGTCCCGAGTGTAATGGCCGGAAGGATGATATGGCTGAAGGTTCCCCAGCCGGCAACCGGAAACCACTGAAGGCCGACTGAAAAATAAATGATCAGCATCAGCCCGAGCCAGAAGTTCGGCAGGGATACACCAAGAAGGGCTACCATCATTAATCCAACATCTGTAAAACTGTTTTGCTTCGTTGCGGCAATAATTCCGATTAGAACACCTAGAACAACCGTAATCACAATACTCCAGAAGGCCAATTCAAGTGTGATCGGCAACCGGACGAGGATTTCATCCAGAACAGGACGGCTTGTCCGGATGGATTCGCCAAAATCCCCTTTTACAACATCCCCAACATAACTCACGTATTGCAGAGCGAGAGGCTGATCAAGCCCGAGGTCATGCCGGATTGCATCCACCTGCTCATCTGTTGCTCCTTCCCCTGCCACCAGAACGGCAGGATCGCCGGGAACCATTTGCATGATGAGAAAAACCATAAGAGTAACGCCCAGCAGAACCGGGACGATTTGAACAAGCCTGCGCAATAGAAAAATAAACATGTTAGAACCTCCTTAGTTTTTCATTCGCGGATCCAGTGCATCACGGAGTCCGTCTCCAAATAGGTTAAAGCCCAGAACGATCAGGGCAATGGCAATGCCCGGAAATAGTGCGATATGCGGTGCTGTGAACAGGAAGTCGCGGCCATCGCTCAGCATGGCTCCCCATTCAGGAGTTGGCGGCTGTGCTCCCATTCCAAGGAAGGAAAGACCGGCAACTGATAAAATCGATGTAGCCAGACGCAATGTCCCCTGAACAATAATCGGGCTCATGATATTAGGCAGGATATGAACAAAAATAATTTTCGGATCGCTTGCCCCTAAAACCCGTATGGCATCAATGTATTCCATTTTCTTAACACTTAACGTTGAACCGCGGACAATACGGGCAAAAGTAGGGATTGAAAAAACACCGACAGCGATCATGACGTTAATGAGGCTTGGTCCCAGTGCGCTGACAATGGCTAATGCAAGCAGCAGCCCGGGGAATGCAAGCAGTACATCAATGAAACGCATGATAATCGTATCCACCCAGCCTCCGTAGTAGCCGGAAATAATTCCTAAAACAATTCCGAATAATGCTCCGATGAAGACGGAAACAAAGCCAACCGCAAGGGAAAGCTGTGAACCGTACAAGATACGGCTGAAAATATCCCGCCCTTTGTCATCAGTTCCCATAATATGGTCAGCTGATGGAGGCTGCAGTTTATTCACAAGGTCAATTTCGTATGGATCATAAGGCGAAATAAGCGGTGCAAGGACAGCGAGAATAATGTAAATAAGAACAATGCTGCCGCCCACCAGCGACATTTTATTTTTGATAAGAGCTTTTGCCAGTTCGGCTCCCTTGGCCTTCCTTTTGGAAATAGGCACAGGAGCTTTCGCTGTTTCCTGAGGATTTGCAATTGTGCTCATGATTTAGTCCCCCCATGTGTCTTATTGGTTGAGAACTAATTTATCAAAATTATTGACTGTTTTGTCTGAATTTTATGATAAAGTAAAAAATTCGCAAAAACATGACAAAATAACGAAAACATTGGCTAATTTTTTTTCCTATAATGGACACAACCTTAACAAATGAGCTGATTAAGCCAGCTTCATTGCATCATAGAACTACATATTCCAAACAAACTAGGGGGTGAAGGGATGAAACAAAGAATTGAAAAGCTCAGAAGGAAAATGTCGGAAAATGGCTGGAAGGGTGTTTTTATATACTCACCTGAAAACAGATACTATTTCTCCGGATACAAAGGATCAGCGGGAGTTCTTTTAATAGAAGAGGACTCACAGAAGCTATTTACAGATTTCCGCTATGTGGACCAGGCAAAGGATCAGGCACCCGATTTCGAAGTGGTCCAGCATCAGCAAAACCTGATCGAAATGGTCTGTGATTCGTTTTCAAAAGGAACACTGGCCCTTGAAATTGGAGATGTCCCGGCATCGGTTTATCTGGAAATCCAAACAAGGCTGCCGGAAACTGAGCTTGTTGATGTTACATCTGCAACAAACGAAATCCGGATGATTAAAGATGAAGCAGAAATCGAATACATGCGGCAAGGGATTGAGATATGTGATCAGGCTTTCACACACATTTTGGATTTCATCCGCCCAGGCATAACCGAAAAGGATATCGGACTGGAACTTGAGATTTTCATGAAAAGGCAGGGGGCTGAACGCATTAAGCCCAATCATGTGATTGCATCAGGTCCGCGTTCCTGTCTTCCCCATGGACAGGCTACTGACCGGGTGGTTGAGGTCGGGGATTTTGTCAAAATGGATTACGGCGCCATTGTAAATGGCTATTTCTCCGATTTTACAAGAACAGTTGTTGTGGGAGAGCCGTCTGAAAAGCAGGTGGAGATTTATACTATCGTCCGCCGTGCGCAGGAGGAATCCTTGAAAGCAATCGGTCCCGGAAAAACGTGCAGAGAGCTTGATGAAGTCGGCCGCGGCATTATCCGTGATGCCGGTTATGGCGATAACTTTGGGCATAGTCTGGGGCATTCCTTGGGTCTGGCCATCCATGAACAGCCTGCGATGAGATCGACAGATGAGACCGTTCTTCAAGAAGGGATGGTCATCACTGTTGAACCGGGGATTTATATTCCGGGGTTTGGCGGAGTTAGAATAGAAGATTTGGTTGTGATTACGAAAGATGGCCATGTGAACTTCACCAAATCAACGAAGGACCTGCAAGTGATATCATATTAAACAGGGGGTAAGGAAGATGAAAATGAGAAGTTTTTGGCTGGGTTTAGCAGCCTTGATTTTATTATTAGCCGGCTGCTCAGGCGGCAGCGACCCTGGGAGCCTGGAAGCTTCCAGCAGTGATTCTAATGCTTCAAATAAAGACCTGGTGATTGCTGTCCTGTCAGATGCGACCAAATTGGATCCGCATCTTGGCACAGATATTCCGTCTGCAAATGTGTATCACGGAAAAATTTACGAAGGCCTTGTGCAGCAGGATGAGAATATGGAAATCCAGCCTGCTCTTGCTACAGAATGGAAGCAGATTGATGATCTTACATGGGAATTCAAGCTTCGCGAAGGCGTGAAATTCCATGATGGAACTGATTTTACTGCAGAGGCTGTTCAGAAAACAATCGAACGTGTTCTTTCTGAAGAAACAGCTTCACCGCGTTCAAACCTATTTGAAATGATTAAAGAGGTAAAAGCAGTCGATGATCACACCGTTCAATTGATTACAGAATATCCATATGCTCCACTTCTGGCTAATCTTGCGCACTATGCAGCAGGCATTCTAAGCCCGGCTGCCATTGAGTCAGGAGAAAACCTTGGTCAAAATCCGGTTGGGACAGGCCCTTACAAGCTTGGTGAGTGGAAGCCTGGACAGGAAATTAAATTGACTGCATTCGAAGATTACTGGGGCGATAAGCCTTCGATGGAAACTGTCACATATAAGGTGGTTCCGGAAGATTCTACCCGTATTGCCATGGTTGAAACAGGGGAAGCGCATATTGCAGAACCTGTGCCAGTAACAGAAGTAGAACGCATTGAAAACAGCAATAGCATGGAGCTTGTCCGCAGTGACGCGTTAGGTGTTGACTACATCGGCTTTAACGTAGAAAAAGAACCATTCAATAATGTAAAAGTGCGTCAGGCTATCAGCTATGCGATTGATACAGAAGCGATTGTAAAAGGTGTTTATAACAATGTGGGTACAGTGGCAACAGCTCCGATGGGACCTGCCATCTGGGGTCATAACCCGGATCTTGAAGGCTACAAATATGACCTTGAAAAAGCGAAGCAGCTTTTAGCCGAAGCCGGTTACCCGGACGGCTTCAAAACAACCATCTGGACAAATGACAATAAAGCCCGTATGGATGTGGCAGAAGTTGTTCAATCTCAATTAAAAGGTATTGGCATTGAAGTGGAAACAAAAGTGGTGGAGTGGGGCGCTTACCTTGAAGGTACAGCAAAAGGCGACCACGATATGTTTATCCTTGGATGGTCTAACATGACCGGGGATGCGGATTATAACCAGTACTTCCTATTCCATAGTGATGCACGAGGAAACCCTGGTAACCGTTCTTTCTACAGCAATCCGAAAGTGGATGAGCTGATCGATCAGGGACGTCAGGAAACAGATGAGAAGAAACGTCTTGAAATTTATGCGGAAGCTCAAAAAATTGAGATGGAAGAAGCGCCAATGGTCTTCCTTCGCAATGATGAAGACCTTGCCGTTATCGGCAGCAATGTCAAAGGCTTCTGGATGCATCCATCAGGATTGTACATGCTTGAAAAGGTTACGGTTGAATAAAACGCAATCACAAAAAGGAGCTGTAGCCATACGGGTACGGCTCCTTTCATCGCAGATATTTCTAAATCCGAAATTTTTTCAAATTAAAACGTTAATAGTTTAATAATTTGCTATAATCAAAACTAAACAATAATTCCAGAGGTGAACTCCATGAATTTCGATTTCCACAACCACCCGTACCCATCCCAGCGAACGACCGTCATGGCAAACAACGGCATGGTCGCAACTTCCCAGCCGCTGGCGGCACAGGCTGGATTAGATATTATGAAAAAAGGCGGAAATGCCATAGATGCAGCAATCGCCACAGCAGCAGCTCTAACTGTGGTTGAACCGACATCCAACGGAATCGGCGGGGACGCATTTGCCCTCGTCTGGACGAAAGGAGAGCTTTATGGATTGAATGCAAGCGGCCCTGCTCCAAAGTCCATTAGCATAGAAGCTCTAAAGGAAAGAGGCTTTGAAAAGATGCCGGCGCATGGATGGATGCCGGTTACGGTGCCTGGTGCTCCATCCGCGTGGGCTGAGCTTTCCAAGCGATTCGGCAGGCTTCCGTTAAAAGAAGTCCTTCAGCCCGCCATTGATTATGCGGAAAAAGGCTATCCATTAACACCGATTCTCGGCAAGTACTGGCAGTATGCGTATAAAAAGTTCAAACAGATTCTAACGGACGATGAATTCCAGCATTGGTTTGAAACCTTTGCTCCGGAAGGCAAAGCCCCTGAGGTTGGCGAGGTCTGGCGTTCTGAAGGGCATGCTGCCACTTTAAGAGCCATAGGCGAAACAGACGGCGAAAGCTTTTACCGGGGGGAGATCGCTGATAAAATCGATGCTTTTTCAAAAAAATACAATGCTTTTTTATCAAAAGAAGACCTTGCAGATTACAAGGCGGAATGGGTTGATCCCATCCAAGTAAATTACCGCGGCTATGATGTTTGGGAAATCCCTCCGAACGGCCAGGGGCTTGTGGCTCTTCTTGGTTTAAACATTGCCAAAGGCTTTGAATTCGGAAATAAAGAAACAGCGGATACCTATCACAAACAAATCGAAGCGATGAAGTTAGCTTTCACAGACGGCAAGGCATTTATTACAGATCCGGCGGAAATGAGAGTGACAGTGGAAGAATTGCTTTCAGAGGAGTACGGCGAATCCCGCCGCAGTGAGATTGGCGAGGAGGCCATAACACCTGAGCCATATCAGCCGCCGCGCGGAGGTACTGTGTATCTGGCGGCAGCCGACAGCGAAGGGAATATGGTTTCCTTCATTCAAAGCAATTATATGGGCTTTGGCTCAGGTCTTGTCGTCCCTGGAACGGGAATTGCCCTCCAGAACCGCGGACATGACTTCTCTCTTGATCCGGAGCACCATAATGCACTGAAGCCGGGCAAGAAAACATATCACACGATTATCCCAGGATTCCTGACAAAAGACGGAAAAGCCGTTGGACCTTTCGGTGTGATGGGCGGCTATATGCAGCCGCAGGGGCATATGCAGGTGGTCATGAATACAGTGGATTTCCACTTGAATCCGCAGGCAGCTCTTGATGCGCCAAGATGGCAGTGGGTTGAAGGGAAAAAGGTCCAGGTGGAGCCGCATTTCCCTAATCATATTGCGCAGGCTTTAGTGCGCAAGGGCCATCAAATCGAGGTAACTGTTGATACCGGCGGATTCGGCCGCGGCCAGATTATCTGGCGTGACCCGAAAACAGGCGTGCTTATGGGCGGAACAGAACCGCGAACGGACGGAGCGATTGCAGCCTGGTAATAAAAATCGAGGAAAGCAGCACGCATATTAGAGTAAAATAACCATATAAAAGGTAAAGGGGAGCGGACCAGACAAAAGCCGCTCCTTCACCTGCTTTTTCATGGGTGGAGTACTTTCAAATTAAAAGAGGTGATGGCATCATGAAGCAGGCTGACATCTTTATGGCTTTTTTCCGAGTTGGCATTCTGGGATATGGCGGCGGCCCGTCATCGATTCCGCTTGTTCATAAAGAAGTTGTTGATAAATATAAATGGATGGATACGGATGAATTCGGCGATGTGCTGGCGCTGGGCAACGCGCTCCCGGGTCCGATTGCCACAAAAATGGCCGGCTATATCGGCTATCGTGTTGGCGGCATTCTGGGAATGGTCACTGCACTTGCAGCAACAATGGTACCAACAATTGTCCTTATGATTATTCTTCTTACCGCATTAAATACATTCAAAGACCAGCCATGGGTAGCAGGCATGACAAAGGCAGTCGTTCCTGTTGTGGCTGTGATGCTGGCAACACTCACTTGGGACTTTGTTAAAAAGTCCTCGAAATCATCTCTGGGCTGGGGCTGGACGATCCTTTTTACGGCCGTAAGCTTAGTTCTTCTTGAATTCGTTCATATTCATCCTGCGATTATCATTTTTGTTTTGCTGATTGCGGCTCTCCTGAAAAAAGATAAAGCGGATAAAAATGAAGCAAAAAAGGAGAGGAATCTCGCATGATTTACGTTCAGATCTTCTTGGCATTCTTCATTCCGGGGATTCTTGGATACGGCGGGGGACCGGCATCCATTCCGCTGGTTGAGAATGAAGTGGTCGACCATTATGGCTGGCTCACAACAAATGAATTCAGTGAAATGCTGGCAATGGCCAATGCACTGCCAGGCCCGATTGCCACAAAAATGGCCGGCTATATTGGCTATGAACAGGGAGGAATCCTTGGAGCCATCGTGGGAGTCTTCGCCACTGTAGCTCCATCGCTGATATTGATGATTGCGCTGCTCGGACTTCTTATGAAGTATAAGGAATCGCCGCGTGTCAAGCGCATGACTACTTATATCCGGCCGGTTATTGCGGTCCTGCTTGGCATTATGACGTATGACTTCTTTTTCTCTGCATACGAAGGTGCAGGCATCTGGCAGACACTTTTCATCGGACTGCTTAGCTTCTTCCTCATGGAAAGGCTTAAAGTCCATCCGGCTTATGTGATCGCCGGAGCGCTTGTATATGGAGGACTTGTTTTAGGATAGGGGAGGGTTTTTTATGACATTTTCCATCGTGGGATACGATCCGAAAGAAAAAGAATGGGGAATTGCGGTTCAATCGAAATTTCTTGGAGTCGGCGCAGTAGTACCTTTTGCCAAAGCAGGTATTGGAGCGGTTGCGACTCAGTCCTACGCCAATACTTCATATGGACCGCGTGCATTGCAATTGATGGAAGAGGGGAAAACTGCCGAGGAAGCACTTGAAATCATTACTAAAGATGATCCCGAAAAAGAGCTCCGCCAGGTCGGACTGCTGGATAGCATGGGAACCCCGGCAACGTTCACAGGGGAAGGCTGCTATGATTGGGCTGGAGGCATGACCGGGCCTCACTATGCCGCGCAGGGCAATATCCTGGTGGATGAAAAAACCGTTGAGGCAATGGGCCAGACGTTTATCAGCACGGAAGGTCCGTTGGCTGAGCGCCTGCTCGCCGCCTTAAATGCTGGCCAGGCAGCCGGCGGTGACAGCCGCGGCCAGCAATCCGCAGCCCTTCTTGTAGTGAAAGAAGCCGGGGGATACGGAGGATTTAACGACCGCTACATTGACTTAAGGGTCGACGACCATCCGGAACCAATTACCGAGCTTATTCGGATTTATCATCTGCAGCAGCTCTATTTTGCACCGTCAAAGGCTGAACGGCTTGCGGCCATTGATGGTGAGATAAAAGAGGAGCTTGTTCGGGAATTAACTCGGCTCGATTATTTAAAGGCTGGTCAGGGTGAAGAACAGCTATTGAAAGCTTTAACGGCCTTTATTCATACCGAAAACTTCGAAGCCCGCGAGCAGGAAGCAGGGAAGATTGACTTGGATGTTTTGGCTTATATGAAAAAGCTGTGAAAACGGAGAGGGAGCTCTTCGTTTTTTCTTTGGGTTCAGATTAGCTTTTAGATCATAAAGTGACTATTTAATTTAACTTCCTTAACCTGCCAAGTGTTTAAATCTACTGAAATAATGCCTTATTTCACGATAAATGTTAGGATAGTATAGTTAAACGAATTTGGTAGGAGAGATTTAGAAGATGTCAACAGTAAAAGTAAGCAGAAACGAACCGTGCCCATGCGGGAGCGGAAAAAAATATAAAAAATGCTGCGGCAGCAGAGATGCCGTTTCAATTAAGGATGTATTGAATCACGAAGTCCTTGAGCTTCAAAAGGAAGCAAGGGTGTTTGCACTTACTCACTTTGCGGATGACATGAAAGAGGATTTCAAGGACCTTCTGGATATACTTGAAGACATTGAACCGCAGGAAAAAGAGTTCTATGAATTTGTACACTCTTTCTGGTACGTTCTTTTTGGAACGCTGGATGATGTGGAATCCGTAATGGATGAGTTCATTCATTCTAAGCTGCCAGCCGTCACGCGCCCTCGCTTAAAAAGCATTCTGAAGTCGTGGGAGGACAGCAAAGCCGCTGCTGGAAACTTAATTGAAGTGACTGAAGACAAAGCAGTTATCGAGGATTGTCTGACCGGGAAGGTTTACAATGTCTCCCTATTTGGTGATATGGAGGTTAAGGAAGGGAACTTTGCCTTTGCCATGCTGCTTCCTTATGGAGAAGAGTATGTGGCATTTCCTGCTATATTTGACCTGCCGGGAGATAATGCTGCACAGTTTGCAGATTACATCCAATACTCCTTCGAAGAATCTGGATATGAGAATCCTGAAGAATATTTGGCTGAGTTCCTCATTGACCTTATGAATGACACGCCAAAATCATCAGCTGGCCCAAATATGGACAATTTTGACTGGCCTACTAAGGGTGCAGAGCAGGTTGCCGACATGTTCCGGGACGATATGATAAAAGCCGGTGAGGAACCATGGCTGATCGGCATGGGACTTTCACTTTGGATGGAGTACATCGGGAAAACCGGAAAACAGGTTAAAAAGCCTGATAACTATGTTGCCGGCCTCCGTTACCTTGTAAGCACAATTGCTCCTGTAAAGGAAAATCTCACTCAGAAAAAATTCGGAGAATTGTACGGCATTAATGCAAACCGGGTTTCCACTTATTATGGCGAGATTTATGATGCAGTCGAGAAAACTATTATAGAACTGATAGAATCCTCGAATTCATAAAATGGAGAGCATCGCTGCTCTCTATTTTTATTTTAGTGGGAATGTGGTTGTGTCTGATCGGAGCCATCTTGGACACAGCTCTGGGTAAAAAGCGAAGCTGAGTCAGAACCAAAGCCAGCTTCGGACACAGGACGCTGGGAAAAAGTCATCTTTGGTCTGAACCCAGTTCAACTTCGGACACAGATCCCGGCAATAAGCCGTTTTGTGTCAGAACCCAGTCCAACTTCGGACACAGATCCCGGTAATAAGCCGTTTTGTGTCAGAACCCAGTCCAACTACGGACACAAATCCCGGTAATAAGCCGTTTTGTGTCAGAACCCAGCCCAACTTCGGACACAGCCCTGGTAAAAAACCATCCTGAGTCAGAACTCAAGCTAACTCCGGAATCAGCCCCGCTTATAAGCCACCCAGCCCCCAAACGAAAACCAGTACCCCAATCATCAAACTAACAATCCCGAATTACCCCGCATGCGGCATAAGTTGTCACCCCCCTCTCAAAGTGGTAATATTAATAAGAAATAATGTGAATTTTCATAGGAGGATTCAGCCGGGAAACAGCGAATCTATTACTACCTGTGCAATGATAAAAACTATGAAATCAGATATGTCCAGCACTGAATAAAGAGCTGTCATATCCAACATAAAGGAGCGTTTTTAATGCTTGGGATTTTAAATAAAGTGTTTGATCAAAATAAACGCGAACTGAAACGCCTCACCAAAATGGCAGAGGAAATCGATGCCCTTGCATCTGATATGGAAAAATTATCGGACGAGCAGCTGCGCGAGAAAACGGAAGAATTCAAAGCCCGCTATCAAAAGGGCGAAACCGTTGATGATCTGCTGACTGAAGCCTTTGCGGTTGTCCGTGAAGGAGCAAAGCGTGTTCTTGGCTTATATCCGTATCCGGTTCAGTTAATGGGGGGGATTTCCCTTCATGACGGCAACATTTCCGAGATGAAAACGGGTGAAGGTAAAACCCTGACTGCAACTATGCCGGTTTACCTTAATGCCTTAACTGGCAAAGGCGTGCACGTTGTTACAGTCAACGAATATCTTGCAAGCCGTGACGCCACTGAAATGGGGCAGCTTTATGAATTCCTTGGCCTGAGTGTTGGTCTTAACTTAAACGGACTTTCCAAAGAAGAAAAGCAGGCTGCCTATGCGGCTGATATCACATACAGCACAAACAATGAGCTTGGGTTTGATTACCTTCGCGATAACATGGTTCTTTACAAAGAGCAGAAGGTTCAGCGTCCTCTTCACTATGCCGTAATCGATGAGGTTGACTCCATCCTTATTGACGAAGCGCGTACACCGCTGATCATTTCCGGCTCAGCCCAAAAATCTACACAGCTTTATATTCAGGCCAATGCGTTTGTCAGCCGCCTGAAAAAAGACGAAGACTTCACCTATGATGAAAAGACAAAAGGCGTGCAGCTGACTGAAGAAGGGATGACGAAAGCAGAGAAGGCTTTTGGAATCGATAACCTTTTCGACATTTCGCATGTTGCACTTAACCACCATATTACACAGGCATTAAAGGCACATTCCAGCATGCATCTGGATGTCGATTATGTTGTTCAGGACGATGAAATTGTCATCGTTGACCAATTTACAGGCCGTCTGATGAAGGGCCGCCGTTACAGCGATGGGCTTCACCAGGCTATCGAAGCGAAGGAAGGCCTGGAAATCCAGAACGAAAGCATGACCCTTGCAACGATTACATTCCAGAACTATTTCCGTATGTACGAAAAGCTCGCCGGTATGACTGGTACAGCGAAAACGGAAGAAGAGGAATTCCGCAATATCTACAATATGAATGTTGTAGTGATTCCGACAAACCGCCCGATCGCCCGTGATGACCGTGCCGATCTAATTTATGCCACAATGGATGGCAAATTCCGTGCGGTCGTGGAAGACATTGCCGAGCGCCACAAAAAAGGACAGCCTGTGCTTGTCGGTACTGTGGCGATCGAAACATCTGAAATCATCTCTAAATACCTGAGCAAAAAAGGTGTTCCGCACAACGTCCTAAATGCGAAGAACCACGGCCGTGAAGCGGAAATCATTGCGGACGCAGGTAAGCAGGGTTCTGTGACAATTGCCACTAACATGGCAGGACGCGGTACGGATATCAAGCTCGGTGAAGGTGTAAAAGAAATTGGCGGTCTTTGCGTTATTGGGACAGAGCGTCATGAAAGCAGACGTATTGATAATCAGCTCCGCGGACGTTCCGGACGTCAGGGAGACCCGGGTGTCACGCAATTCTACCTTTCCATGGAAGATGAATTGATGCGCCGTTTCGGTTCTGACAATATGAAATCGATGATGGAGCGCCTTGGAATGGATGACACTCAGCCAATCCAGAGTAAAATGGTTTCAAGAGCTGTTGAATCTGCGCAAAAACGCGTTGAGGGCAACAATTTCGATGCCCGTAAGCAGCTTCTGTCTTACGATGATGTTCTTCGTCAGCAGCGTGAGATTCTTTACGGTCAGCGTAACGAAGTTCTGGAGTCTGAGAACTTGAGAGAGATTGTAGAAAAGATGATCATGACCAGCATCCAGCGCAATGTAGAAGGATATGCACCTGGACATGAAGATGAGGAAAAATGGAACCTCCAGGGTATCATTGACTATGTAAATGGCAACCTTCTTAATGAAGGCGACCTTACTGTAAATGATATCCGCGGCAAAGATACAGAGGAAATTGCTGAAACCATTTTTGCCAAGGTTAAAGAACGTTATAATGAAAAAGAAGAAATGCTTAGCCCTGAACAAATGCGTGAATTTGAAAAAGTTATCGTGCTTCGTGCCGTTGACTCCAAGTGGATGGATCACATCGACGCAATGGATCAGCTTCGCCAGGGAATCCACCTGCGTGCGTATGGCCAGACAGATCCGCTCCGCGAGTACCAGGGAGAAGGCTTTGCCATGTTTGAAAACATGATTGCATCCATTGAAGAGGATGTAGCCAAGTACATCATGAAAGCTGAAATCCGCAACAATCTCGAGCGCCAGGAAGTGGCCAAAGGCCAGGCTGTCAACCCGAAAGAAGACGGTGAAAAGGTTAAGAAAAAACCTGTCGTCAAACAGATGGACGTCGGACGAAACGACCAATGCATCTGCGGCAGCGGCAAAAAATATAAGAACTGCTGTGGAGCAGAGAAATAAATACCCGAGCCGGCAACAGCTTTGCCGGCTTCTCTCTTTGGAAAAAGCTTGTATAGGCATATGCTGATATAGGCTTTTACAGATAATCACGCTATAATAGGTGAAAATAATTTTCGAGGTGACCAAAATGGAATTAGCAGATATTCGCAATGAACTTGAAAAAACAGCTAAGATTTTAGCGGACTTTAGGGGGTCTCTTTGACTTAGAAAACAAAGAGGCACGCATCGCTGAGCTTGACGATGTCATGCTGCAGCCTGGATTCTGGGATGACCAGCAGGCGGCACAGGTTGTTATCAGCGAATCAAACTCACTGAAAGACCAGGTAGTTGAATTCCACGATTTATACGAAGTGTTTGAGAATCTGGAATTAACTTATGAGCTCGTAAAAGAAGAGAGCGACGCAGAATTGCAGGCCGATCTTGAGGAAGAGCTCAAGGACCTGGTAAAGCGCCTGAACGACTTTGAGCTTCAGCTTCTTTTAAGCGAAGAATATGATAAAAACAATGCCATTCTTGAACTGCATCCAGGTGCAGGCGGAACCGAGTCACAGGACTGGGGCAGCATGCTGCTCCGCATGTACACACGCTGGGCTGAAAAGAAAGGCTTCAAGGTGGAAACCCTTGATTACCTGCCGGGAGATGAAGCAGGGATCAAGAGTGTTACGCTTAGCATCAAGGGACATAATGCTTATGGCTACTTGAAGGCAGAAAAAGGCGTGCACCGCCTTGTCAGGATTTCTCCATTTGATTCATCAGGACGCCGCCATACTTCATTCGTTTCCTGTGAAGTGATGCCGGAATTCAATGATGAAATTGAAATCGATATCCGTACCGAAGACCTTAAAATTGACACATACCGTGCAAGCGGCGCCGGCGGTCAGCATATCAACACAACTGACTCTGCTGTCCGTATCACCCACTTGCCGACAAATGTTGTGGTAACCTGCCAGACAGAGCGATCCCAGATCAAGAACCGCGAACGTGCCATGAAAATGCTCCAAGCCAAGCTTTATCAAAAGAAAATTGAGGAGCAGGAAGCAGAATTGGCCGAAATCCGCGGTGAGCAAAAAGACATCGGCTGGGGAAGCCAGATCCGCTCCTATGTTTTCCACCCATATTCCATGGTAAAAGACCACCGCACCAACACGGAGTCAGGTAATGTTCAGGGAGTTATGGACGGAGACCTGGATGCGTTTATTAACGCATACTTGCGGTCAAAATTGATTTTGCCTCAGGATTAAATGCAAAAGCCTATGCTGGCATATTACCGGCATAGGCTTATTTTTTTTATGGAATTTTAACTGAGCTAGCCGGTGAATGGGGAGTGCTCTAGGAGTGGATGCGCTTTTTGAGCTGGTTTATTTCCATTTCTTGAACCCCGCTCTTTTCACTGAGGTGAACGATATCAATTTTTGTGCCTTTTATTGCGTCAGAGATGATGTTAAAAGTTTCTTCATGCTGATCCAGCTTTACTTCAATATGCTTAAACTGGCTTCTGAATTCGGTCGCATTGTTCTCTATTTGTTCAGACAGTGCTTCAATTTTATTTTCAACATTCCCAATCCTGTTCTCAACATTTCCAATCCTGTTCTCAACATTCCCAAGCCTGTTCTCAACATTCCCAAGCCTATTCTCAACATTTCCAAGTCTGCTTTTAACATCAAAGATTTCATGGTCAATCGAATCAAACCTCTTATCTATTGAATCAAACCTCTGATCAATCAAATCAAACTTTGTATCAATCGAATCAAATTTCTGATCTATCGATTCAAATCTCTGGTCAATCGACTCAAATTTCTCATCAATCGAATCAAATTTCTTGTCCATAGAGTCGAATCTTTTATCAAACGAATCGAACTTCTCGTCAATTCCATCAAACCTCTTTGAATGATCCTTCAATGTACTTAAAATTTCGTTAAGAATCTTCTCCAATTTTCTCACCTCCTTTTCGACATTATACCACATGCCGATGCATTTCATGCTGATGAGAAGGGGGCCTGGAAGTATTCTTGCACAATGTTCATAAACATTTCACACATTAATATTGCATGATAAATTGAACGCTTTTATCGCAACATAATGAAAAGGCAGAGCAGAGTCCTTTAATACGGCAGTTCAATGGCATTTACAGGCCTCAAACTCCATGCTATACTCACTGACGGTAAAAATGGAATATCAGATTCTGCATAGATCGGGACACCGGAGGGAGAAGAAATGGGCAAATATAGAAGAGGATATACTTATAGTACAAAAGCGGAGAGATTGCTGGAGTATTTATACGTTTTGATAGGGTCAGGCATTGTTGCGGTTGCGTTTAATGTGTTTTTACTGCCCAACCGGATTGCATCAGGCGGGGTAAGCGGGATCAGTACTATTCTGGATGCAGTTGTTGGCTGGGAGCCTGCTTATGTACAGTGGGCATTTAATATACCGCTTTTTATTGCTGGCGTGCTGCTGCTTGGAAAACAATTTGGAGCCAAGACTCTGGCCGGGACAATCTTCCTGCCGTTTGTTGTTTTTCTGACAAAGGAATATGAGCCATGGACATCTGATCCGCTGCTGGCATCGCTGTTTGGCGGAATTGGCGTCGGTCTTGGTTTAGGAATTGTTTTCAGGGGTAAAGCATCAACAGGAGGGACAGACCTTGCAGCACAGATTATTAACAAATATACAGGTTTGTCTCTTGGCACTTGTGTTGCGATAATCGATGGATTGATCGTATTGTCGGCTGCGATTATTTTTGACATAGAGCAGGGGCTGTATGCCTTAATTGCTCTATATGTAACAAGTAAAACAATTGATCTGATCCAGCTTGGTTTCAGCCGGACAAAGATGGCTTTAATCATTACTGAAAATCAAAGTGAAGTTCGTGAAGGAATTTTGAATAAAATTGACCGCGGTGTGACAAAACTATCAGCATACGGTGGTTATACCGACCATGAACGTCCGGTCCTGATGTGTGTAGTGGATCAGACAGAGTTCACAAAATTGAAACAACTGGTTCAAACCATTGATCCTACTGCATTTATCATTGTTACGGATGCTTCCGAGGTGTTGGGCGAGGGTTTCAAACGAGCGTAGTGTTGGTATAATATAGCTGTACTTAGTATTTTTTCCTGAGGGGGAATTATAGGTGAAAAAGAAGCTACTAGCACTACTAATGGGTACATCTTTAGTTCTTGCAGCCTGCGGCGGCGGAGACGATGCTGCTGAAGACAAGGACACTTCTACAAACGGCGGCGGTGAAACAACAACGGATACGGCTGACGCTGGTGATGCACAAAAGCTTTATGAACAGAAATGTTCAAGCTGCCATGGTGCAAATCTTGAAGGCGGTGTAGGACCTGCGCTTGATAAAATCGGTGCAAACCTATCACAGGAAGATATTGAAAACACGATAGCTAACGGTAAAGGAGCTATGCCTAAAGGATTGCTTCAGGGAGAAGAAGCTTCCGCAGTAGCGTCTTGGCTGGCAGGCAAGAAATAAGAGGATTCAAATGAAAACGTTCTGTTTACCAGGGCGTTTTTATTTTTTTCGCTAAGAGTTTTACGGCTTAATATAGACACCGCTTATCCACCCAAAGTGAAAACAAGCTGCGTCAAAACCTAAGTTAAACTCCCCGTATTGAAGAAAATTTGCAATAACCAATCTCAAAGCCCAGGATGGCTTCACACAATTTATGACAAATATCGAGTAAATGCAATATGAAAAAAGAAGGAAAAATCTGTCGATTAAGAGAATAAAGCACTAGAATATTAAAGAAATTCAGGAAAAAAGTAACATTAGTATCAGGATTGAAAAGAAACTGTAATAATTTTTTCCGTTATTTTGACAACTTATGATGTTATAATGGGTTGTGTGAGAATTTTAGATGGCTAATTAGGCAGTATTTACAAGTATTTTGTCATCCTCTATGTCGAAAGGATGTCGTTTTTTAGCGAAACAAGCCGTCTGTTATTTAAATTCTTAATACACACTAGATGCTAGGTGATATATATGATCGAAATGAAAGACGTATATAAGAGATACCCCAATGGCGTTACAGCTGCCAGCGGGATAGATATTCATATTAAGCAAGGTGAGTTTGTTTATGTAGTAGGGCCGAGTGGTGCAGGTAAATCCACCTTTATCAAAATGATGTACCGGGAAGAAAAGCCTTCAAGCGGAACGATAACCATTGACGGAGTGAATCTGGCTACATTGAAGAATGCAAAGGTGCCGCTAATGCGCCGTAAAATCGGTGTCGTTTTCCAGGACTTTAAGCTCCTCCCGACACTGACAGTTTATGAGAATGTCGCTTTTGCTCTTGAGGTTATTGAAGAGCATCCGAAGAATATTAAAAAACAAGTTATGGAAACATTGGACCTTGTAGGTTTAAAACATAAGGCAAGGATGCTTCCGACCGAATTGTCAGGCGGGGAGCAGCAGCGTGTTTCCATCGCCAGATCAATTGTAAACTCTCCAAAAGTCGTGATAGCGGACGAGCCTACAGGAAACCTTGACCCGGATACCTCTTGGGAAATCATGAACATCTTCGATGAAATCAACACGAGAGGAACGACTGTGGTCATGGCAACTCATAATAAAGAAATTGTTAACACGATTAAGCACCGCGTTATTGCCATTGAAGGCGGAAGAATTGTGCGTGACGAGCAAAGAGGTGATTACGGCTATGAAAGCTAGAACATTGGGCCGGCACTTCCGCGAAAGTTTTAAAAGTCTTGGGCGAAACGGCTGGATGACATTTGCTTCTGCAAGTGCGGTCACAGTAACCCTCATTTTAGTTGGCGTATTTTTCGTCATTATGATGAATCTCAACAAGGTGGCTACAACCATTGAAGAGGACGTGGAAATCCGCGTTCACATCGATGTTGCTGCAAATGAGCAGGATCAGGAAGTTTTACGGCAAAAAATCGAAGGAATACCCGAAGTCAAAACAGTTGAATACTCAACCAAGGAAAAAGAGCTTGATAGTTTAATAAACAGCCTTGGTGAAGAAGGCGAAGCCTTCAAACTGTTCGAACAGGATAATCCGCTGAACGATGTATTTATCGTAAAGACGAAAAACCCGGCAGACACAATGAAAGCTGCAAAGCAGATTGAGAAAATGGAATATGCGGCAAAAGTAAAATATGGGCAGGGGCAGGTTGAAAAACTATTCAACTTTATCAATGCCGGACGAAACGTTGGCCTTGTGCTGATTATCGGCTTATTATTTACTGCCATGTTCCTGATTTCCAATACCATTAAGATTACGATTATGTCACGAAGAAAAGAAATTGAGATTATGAGATTGGTAGGAGCAACCAACTCGTTCATCAGGTGGCCATTCTTCCTTGAAGGTTTATGGCTTGGGCTGCTCGGTTCCATTATTCCTATTGCGCTTGTTTCATCAGCATATTATTACGCCTATGATTATTTGGCGCCAAAGCTTGAAGGACATTTTGTCAAGCTGCTGGAGTTTAGTCCGTTTGTCTATCAGATTTCCGGGCTTCTTATCCTGATGGGTGCCCTCATTGGTGTATGGGGAAGTTTAATGTCAGTCAGAAAGTTCCTGAAAGTATAAACAAGCTTAGAAGGCCCTGCGGTGGGGGGAACCTGTCCAGGCGCCTTCAAGCTTCATTATATTAGACGATTCAGAAAAGCTAAATGTTTCAGACTTGGATGAAATATAGAACGATTAACCTGTACATATGGTGTTCATTGAAAGGAGAAATCGGAAATTGAAGAAATCCATCATCACATTATCATTAGCTGCCGTTCTTGGTTTTGGCAGCATAACAGTGGGGATGCCTATTGAAAAGGCGTCTGCAGCAAATAAACTAAACGATTTAAACAGCCAGCAGGAAAAAATTAACCAGCAGCGTTCCGGAGTAGAATCGAAGTTAAACGATACAGATAAAAAGATCAGCGAAAACCAGAGCGAGCAGCAATCTGTACAAAGTGAGATTGAGCGTCTGGATAAAGCGATCAGTGATGCTTTAGCTAAAATTGAAGAAAAGAATCAAGAAATTGCAGATACAAAAAAGGAAATTGAGAAACTTGAAGCAGAAATTAAAGTATTAGTAGAGCGCATCAAAAAGCGTAATGAACTATTAAAAGACCGTGCACGCAACTACCAGGAAACTGGCGGAATGGTGAGCTATATTGATGTTTTAATGGGTGCGCAGAGCTTTGGAGATTTTGTTGAACGAGTTGGAGCAGTTGCAACAATCGTAGAAGCTGACCAGGAAATTTTACAAGCGCATCAGGCGGATAAAGACGAGCTTGAGAAAAAACAGAATCAGGTAAAAGAAGAGCTTGCCTCTTTAGAAACAATGCGTGCCGAGCTTGAAAGCATGAAAAAGAGCTTAAACGCTCAAAAAGCAGAGAAAGATAAGCTGCTTGCATCCTTAAAGCATGAAGAAGAGGAAATGCATGCCCATAAGCTTGAACTGGCTGAAGAAAATGAGATTCTTGCAGCTCAGGAAGCGGCAATTCAAAAAGCGATCAAGCTTGAGCAGGAAAGACAAGCTGAGGCAGCAAGACAAGCTGAACTGGCAAAACAAAAGGCGGCAGCAGAAGCGGCTAAGAAGAGCAGTTCTTCATCAGCGGGAAGCAGCTCCTCATCTGACAGCGGATCATCAAGCAGCCCGCAGGTATCTGCACCTTCTGTAGCAAGCGGTGCCTGGACAAAACCAGCTGCAGGAAGACTTTCTTCAGGATTTGGCGGCCGTTCTTTAGGCGAGCACTATGGTGTTGATATTGCATCAGGCGGTACAGTACCGATCGTGGCAGCAGCAGATGGTGTTGTCATCCGTTCATATTACTCAAGCAGCTACGGAAATGCGATTTTCATTGCTCACTCTGTAGGCGGACAAACGTATACTACCGTATATGCTCACATGAGAAGCCGTTCTGTCGGCTCTGGCCAGACAGTTTCTAAAGGCCAGCAAATCGGTATCATGGGTAATACTGGACAATCTTACGGTCAGCATCTGCACTTTGAACTTCACAGAGGTTCTTGGAATGCAGCAAAATCAAATGCGATTAATCCTGTAGGCATTGTGCCTCTATAAAAATAGCGTAAAGTGGAAGGAGCATAGCTTCTTCCACTTTTCTTTTACCCGAAAAGAGGGTCTTTAATCCTATTAGACGTCTGTTTTTAAAATACTCTCAAGCAAAAGAAATCATAACTCGTCCATAGCAAACATAGGATGAAATAAGCGAAGACATCCCGCTCCCTTTGCGGGTTGTTTTTATTTATTTAAAAATCGGGGAAGGCCGCAGACGCTGAAAATATACAGGAACGCAGCAAACTGGAAAGGGAGATGACGATGAGCAGAGGATGGATCGCCGTGCTGATGACGGGATCATTGCTGACAGGGGCTGGCGGTACATATGCTGGCATGCAGTGGCTGGCAAAGGAAGCTCCGCAGACAGGAGCCCCAAATCAATTACTAGATTCCAAGGAAAACGGAAAACAGTTAGATCAAGAGAAGGTGGAAAAGATGGAAACGGCCTATCAGCTGATTTTGAATAGCTATGTGGAAAAAGTAGAGGAGAAACAGCTCGTGGAGGGAGCCATCCAGGGCATGCTTGCAACCCTCGAAGACCCATACTCCGTTTATATGGATGAAGAAACGGCAAAACAATTCAGTGATACATTGGAATCTTCTTTTGAAGGAATCGGTGCGGAAGTCAGCATGGTGGACGGAAAAATCATCATTGTTGCGCCTTTTAAGGACTCACCGGCGGAAAAAGCGGGCCTAAAGCCAAAAGATGAAATCTTAAAAGTGGACGGGGAAAGTGTGAAGGGTCTTGATTTATATAAAGCGACCATGAAGATCCGAGGTAAAAAAGGCACAAAGGTAAAGCTTGAAGTTGCGCGCCAGGGATTAAAGGAGCCTTTAAAGGTGGAAGTAAAAAGAGATGAAATTCCTCAAATTACTGTTTACTCAGAAATCAAGAAGGAAAGAGGAAAAGAGGTTGGGTATCTGGAGATTACCTCCTTTTCCGAAGATACATCCAAAGAATTTGCGAAACAGCTGAGTGAAATGGAACAGGAAGGGATCGAAGGGCTTGTCATTGATGTCCGTGGAAATCCCGGCGGTCTCCTGACCTCTGTTCAGGAAATTCTGAAGGAATTGGTTACAGCTGACAAACCATATTTGCAGATTGAGAAACGGAATGGGGAGAAGATGAGGTATTTCTCCACACTTGAAAAGCCAAAAAGCTATCCGATTGCCGTTCTTGTGGATAAAGGAAGTGCCTCTGCATCAGAGATTCTGGCCGGCGCATTAAAGGAAGCGGAGGGTTATGCCATTATCGGTGAGAAATCATTTGGAAAAGGGACTGTTCAGCAGCCTGTTCCGATGGGCGACGGCAGCAATATCAAGCTCACTTTATTTAAATGGCTGACACCAGACGGAAACTGGATTCATAATAAAGGAATCAAGCCTACTCTTGAGGTGAAACAGCCGGATATCTATCAGACTCATCCTTTGCAGGTGGAGAAGCCTTTGGAGATTGATATGAATAATGAAATGGTGAAGAATGCACAGGAAATTCTGGCCGGACTCGGATATGCCCCGGGCAGGACAGATGGCTATTTCAATGATTCCACTGAAGCAGCAGTGAAAGTCTTTCAGCAGCAAAAAGAGCTTGAAGCAACCGGCCGGATAGACAAGAAAACCGCAGCAGCGCTTGAACAGGCCGCAATCGAAGAAATGAAAAAAGAGCAGAACGATTTGCAGCTGCAGACGGCTTTGAGATATATAGCCAAATAGTGACAGGCACCACCCGAATTTTGTCGATTGAAGCAGGAGGAATTTTCCTTCTGCTATTTTTTATTTAAAGCGAGATTGTAATAGGTTTTGCAAGGTGCTTTTGGTAGAATATAGAGTAATAGAGTTTTCTGCTGTTTACATAATTCATGAGAATTTATTAATAGAGGCTGGTGGCAATTTTGATAGAGGAGTGGATTTTTGAGTTTTTAAAAGGAACGGGAAAGCTGCTGTTAAATCCGGTATTTTATTACCTGTTTTTTGTGGCAGCCTTTTTAGGCATTTCCCGTGTAAAGCGAGAGCGAAAGGACTTTTCGGTCCGTGCTGAAAATGCTTATTTTGAGCTGAGGCAGCTTCTTCCGCTGGGGATTCTGGCAGGTCTTGCCGTAAGCGTGGTGATGGTGGGAGCGGGACTTGTCCTGCCATTGGAGACGATTGTGTTTACCGCTGCACTTACGTTCCTGTGGAGCTTAACGGCAAAAGTGAGATGGATGGCGCCAGTTTATACGCTGGGCTTTGCCTTTTTCGCCACAATGTTTGCTTTTGAACAGGAGTGGCCATTGCCGTCATTCGCCCAGTCGGCATCAGATCTTGATTCTTCCATCTTTCCATCCATCGCTGTTCTCCTTGCTCTTCTGGTGATTGCAGAAGGCTTCCTGATTATAAGAAACGGCCGAAAAGGGACATCTCCCAGGCTGGTAAAGAGTAAGCGGGGTCAAATCATCGGCATTCATGAATCCAAAAGAATCTGGATGGTTCCTGTATTTCTGCTGATACCGGGTCAGGCGCTGCAGCTGCCGTTTGAGTGGTGGCCAATGATACCGATTGGCGATGAAATGTATTCACTCATTCTTGTCCCGTTTTCAATCGGGTTTCATCAGAGAATACAAGGTACGCTTCCTAAAGAGGCAACAGCCCTGCTTGGACAAAGAATCAGCGTATTTGGCATACTTTTATTGCTGATTTCTGCTGCAGGCTACTGGTATCCGCTTGCTGCTGTGGGTGCATCTGCACTTGCGATCATCGGGCGGGAATTCATCTCGCTCCGCCAGAGAATGGCAGAGGATCAGGCGCCGTTTTATTTTTCCAAGCGCAATCAGGGAATCATGGTACTCGGGGTAGTTCCCGATTCACCAGCTGATAAAATGTCTCTTGGAGTGGGAGAGGTTGTTACAAAAGTCAATGGCGTGAAAATCCATGATGAGAAAGGCTTCTATGAAGCCCTACAAAAGAACGGCGCTCACTGCAAGCTCGAGGTCTTTGATGTGAACGGACAGGTTCGTTTCGTTCAGCGTGCTCTTTATGAAGGTGACCATCATGAACTGGGGCTGCTGTTTGTACAGGATGAGAAGAAGTGGGATAGTGAAGCGGTATAGAAGATTAATTTTCATTTAATGCTGTGAATGGGTCAGTCTTCCTTAAAAGTAAAAGTTAAAATAAGTTATCAAGGTATTCCTTTTAGTAAAGGAATACCTCAGGCTGTCGACAAAGTCGATAGCCGTTTTTTGTAATTAATACCTCATCAATATATGGTACTGTTTCGGAACATGAACTACCAAATATGCTACAAAAAAAGAAGCAAAACCCCTTTTTCATCAGATGAATTTTTGAATAAGGGGTTTGTCTACACTCTGAGGTATTCCTTTTAGTAAAGGAATACCTTTTTATTTTTTCCGTCCCTGTTATAAGCAATGAGATAAATGACCATATCGGAATTTACTCAATCCCATACAATAGTAAGAAATGTATTTTCCTTTGAAAAAGGGGGTGAAGAAGCTGAAAATCTTGCTGTTATCCGGAGGAATCGGAAAGAGGCTTTGGCCATTATCCAATTCGGTCCGTTCAAAGCAGTTCTTAAAGCTTTTGAAAAATGAACAGGGCGAGTATGAATCAATGATTCAGCGGGTATGCAGGCAGCTTGCTGACGCTGGGCTTTTATCATCCGCCTATATTATTACCTGTGAGAGTCAAATGGATATTATAAAAAACCAAATAGGCAGTCACATCCCCGTTATCTGCGAGCCGAGTCAAAGAGGTACATTCCCATCCATTGTTTTGGCTTGTGCTTATCTTCATTCACATCAACATTCCAGTATTAATGAAACCATTTGTGTGCTTCCGGTCGATTCCTATGTGGAGCCCCGGTTTTATGAACAGCTCTTAACCATTCCGGATATTCTTCAGAAATCGCAGGCAGAACTTGCACTTTTTGGTGCTTTACCTCAGTTTCCGTCTGAGCAGTTTGGATATATCGTACCTAAGCAGGCTCTAAAGGAAGAAGTTGGCTGCCTATTAATCGATGAATTTATAGAAAAACCAAACTCAGACAAAGCCCAGATGCTGATCGAAAAAAATGCTTATTGGAATTGTGGTATATTTGGATTTTCTTTAAATTTTATGATTGAGTACTTGAAAGAAAAGAAGTTTTCTACATCTTACAGCCAGCTGCTGAAAACATATGATCGTCTGCCTGATATCAGTTTTGATTATCAGGTTGTCGAGAAGAATAGCAAGTCGATTGTCATACCCTACTCTGGACAATGGAAGGACCTTGGCAGCTGGGAAGCATTGAGCGGTCAGCTTGCGAATTCGATATTTGGCAAAGGCTCTTTGTCTGAGGATTGTCAAAATACACAGATTGTCAATGAAATGTCCATTCCGATTCATGCCATTTCAGTCTCTGACACTATTATAGCTGCCAGTCCGGATGGGATTCTGGTAGCCAATAAGCACAAGAGCAATGCTATTAAGGAACAGGCTGAAAAAGCAAGACCTATGTATGAGGAGAAAAGATGGGGTGTTTATAAGGTTTTAGATTTTACCAGTACGAACGAAGGTATGCACTCACTATCCAAGCTGATCAAAATAAATCCAGGAAAGAATATCAGCTACCAGACTCACCAATTCAGGCAGGAGACTTGGACTGTCATTTCCGGAGAAGGAAAGTTTATTTTGGATGGACGGCTTTCTTATATAAAGGCGGGGGACGTCCTCCAGATTCCTTTTGGAGCAAAACATGCAGTTAAAGCCATTACATCCCTTGAAATCATAGAAGTCCAGTGGGGAGAAAAGCTGTTGGAAGAGGATATCATCCGGATTGCGGATTCTTGGGATGATACGGTTAACCATAGTATAAAGGGGAGGAATAGATCGTTTCTGTCATCTTCTGTACAATGGGCCAGCATGATATGGAAAATGGTGTTGAAATCTATGAAAACCAGGTTAGGAATGAAAAAGAATTAATCAAATTGTTCGTGATGGCAGGGAGGGAAAGATGTGTCAGATTATCAAGTCATTTGGAAAGGGCCGGTTCTGGATGTAAGCGGATACGGAATTGCGAGCCGAGAGTATGTTCTTGCATTGGACCGTCTTGGTGCCGATATTAAGATTCAGCCATTTACATGGAATTTCCCCTATCAGTTTAATGATCCAGGCAAGAAAGACAGATTGTTACAATTAATAGATACCCCTTACAAAGAAAACAAACAAAAAATTTTAATCTATCATTGTCCCCCAGGGAATATTGAAGATATTAAAAAGGAAAGAAAAACATGTGATCTGATTCTATTGAATACGGTTTGGGAAACAGCGAGGATTCCACGTTCCTGGCTGCCTTTCATTAATGCATGTGATGGGGTATGCGTGCCTTGCAGCCAAAATGTATATGCAATGAAAAAAAGCGGCGTGAAAATCCCCGTGTTTCTGGCTCCCCATGGAGCAGATATACAAACGTTCAATCCTGGAAATAAAAAGCTTGCATTAAAAGAAGCAAATGGGAAGTTTGTTTTTGTTTCGATCTTTGATTTTCAGCATAGAAAAAATCCTGAAACTTTGTTAAAAGCGTATTGGAGTGAATTCACTTCCAGGGATAATGTGCTGCTGATTATTAAAACCTACGGAAGAAGCCGCAAAAATATATTAAATGCTATCTCAAAGTATAAAAGAAATCTTGGGTTTACAAATGGAACGGCTCCCATACATGTATTAACTGGCATTTTGCCGGAAGAACAGATAAAGGGTTTATATACGCTTGGCAATGCCTTTATTCTTCCCACAAGAGGGGAAGGAGTAGGTCTGCCGTACATGGAGGCCTTATCAAGCGGAACCCCGGTTATAGCTACAGGCTGGGGCGGACAGATGGATTTTTTAAACGAACAAAATTCCTTCTTAATTGACTATAAGCTTGAGGACCCGAGGAAAAGTATGTACAGCGATAATGCTATATCAAAACGATATCACCATTTATTTGGGCAGGGCGGCCAGTTATGGGCTGAAGCGGATTTGGAGGACACGAAAAGGAAGATGAGATTGGCCTATGAAAACCCGCACCTTTGTAAGCAGAAAGGAAAAAAAGGGCGATGGGATATGGAGAAGCTTACATGGGATGTGGCGGGGATTTCAATGAAAAAGGCTATAGAAGAGCTTCTTAAATAGAAAGAGTCTTTTCTATAGCTTCATAGATTTTTTCCGCAATGCTTTTCCATGAATAATGACTGTTGATATAATTCTGCCCGTTTGATGCTATCTTATCCAACATTTCAGGCCTGCCTGCATACTCGTTCAATTTATCCGCAAAATCTTCCTGTTCTGCGTGAATATAGTGTTTTTGATCAACGAGCTCCAATCCCCGAATACCGAATAATGTGGAAAACAGGGGGATTCCTGCAGATAGGAATTCAAGTGTTTTAATATTTACTCCTGCTCCGGTAATAACTGGGTTAATGGCGATATCCGCATCGGCAAATAAGGCTAATTTTTCTTGGTGCTGAACGGAGCCCAGTAATTTTATATTTCTTTTCTTTGGATTTTGAAATGAACTGCAGCATCCGCCTGCAATAATAAAATCGATATTCGGGCATTGGTCCGCAAGCTTGTGAATGATAAAATCCGCTGCCTGAATGTTAGGCGGATACTGTGCTCCAATAAACAGGGCTTTCGGCCTGCCTGCAGACCTATTTCTTCGTGGAAGCCACTCACCGGAATTAATTCCATTTGGAGCAAGCTTTACCTTTTGAGGCTCCAGGCCATAAGCCCGAATAAACTCATCCCTCTCGGCAGAGGATGTGGCAAAAATCAAATCAGCGAGTGAAGTTAATCGCTGTTCTGCTTGATAAAGCCGGGGAAGGTACTCTCTTGCCTTCTCATTTTTCCAAAGCTGCTTTGCCAGTGCATATTCATGGTTATGGCTATTAAAAATTCTTGGCTTTTTATCTTTGTTAAAATACAAATCACAATCCAGTAAGTAAGGGGATTCATGAATGATAATATCGCTTTTGTGATAGAGTTTCTTAAAATACCTCTTGTATAAAACGGGATGATTGGCAGACTCCAAACACATAAGTAAAGGAAGTTCATAGGTGTGTGCCGCATCATGAAGCTGCTGCCTTATTCGCGGATAGAGAGGATCTTTTTCTGTTAGGTACTCCCGGAATTTTGAGGAGTATTCGATAACTTTGCCCCTTATGCCGTACGACTGGGATAATAGAGTAATATCATAATAGCGGCTTAATTCGTTATAAATATGAAAATACCTCAAAGTGCCACCGCTTGTAGGCGGGAAAACCGTCGGGAAAATATTAAGAACAAGTAATTTTCTTGCCATATTTTTCTCCTCTCAACGTTTCTTGACCACACTTTGAAAAACGTTCAGCGTTTCTGCTGCAGTCCTTTTCCAGGAAAATTGCTTTGACCGTAGACTGCTCATCTTCCTAAGTCTTTCTCTTGTTGAAGGATTTAACATGCTTTTCATTTTGGAAGCAATGTCCTCAGGACTTTCCGGATCAAAATAGAGAGCTGCATCGCCTGCGATTTCCGGGATGCTTCCCTTGTTTGAACAGACGATCGGTTTCTTGGCCTTAAGAGCTTCAACCAGTGGAATGCCAAATCCTTCGTATAAGGAAGGAAAGACTAAAAAGCTGGAGTTCCAATAAAGAGAAGGCATATCATCCGGCTTTACATACCCTAATACATGAATGTCTCCCTCTAATGAATGGTCACTTATAAACCGCAATACAGACTGGTAAATCCCATTGTTTTTGTCTGCAAAGCCAGTCAGGACCAGCGGTATGGAGGTATTATACTTTTTCCGTAATATCAGAATTGCCTTTAGAAGATTCTGATGATTTTTATGGGGATTATAACTGGAAGGATACAGGGCATATCTATCAGGCAGCTGATATTTTTGTTTCACCCTTTTTCTTTGCGCATGTGCAGGAGCTCTTTCAAATATGGCGGGTGCATTGAGGTGAATGGCATGAATCTTTTCTTTTGGGATAGGCAGATGATTAGCTATAGCATTCTTGGAAAAGTTTGAGACTGTAATCACTTTTGTAAAAGAAGGTGCAAACTGATGATAGTAACGGTTATTTTCATCTAATCCACCTGGCACAAAATGGGGATATTCAGTGTGAAGAACATCATGAATCGTTACGACACTGGGAACATCAATATTTGATATATACGATTTATGCAATGGGCAAAACCAGAGGTCCAGCTGACATTGTCGAATGGATTTATAAATATGAGCTGAATCTGTTAACTTTTGGATTTGAATTTTTTCATGACGGGGAAAGATATTCCTCATATTGGAACTGAGAAAGAGGAACAAAGTAAGATTTTCCCTGCTGTCAGCGAGATGGGTAATCAAATTCTTTATATACTGTTCAACCCCTCCGAATCGATCTTGTGTGAGATTGAGAAGATTAATTCCAATCCTCATGCCTGCAGCCTCCTTGAATGAAGATTTTCTAATGAATACTTTATAATATTCGTTTACTCCAATTAACATCACAATGAATTTACTATTAGTAGAGGGTGATTATGCCTGCGAGGTTGTTTTTTTGTTCTGTATCTTTAAGTAAGTTCTGGACTGCACTCTGGATGAGACGAATATCATTAAGAATTTGTTTTTTTATCTTAGCATTCTTACAGCGATCCATTTCGTCTGTCAGTAATGCGAGTTCATTCTTAAAAATGTCTATTGTATTCATAAGTCTGCTCACTCCTGACTTTAAAGGGGGAAGTTTGTGTCCTGTAGTACTTTATACCTCTAAAAGGATAGGTTTAAACAAAATAATGGAATTATATGAGTAAATATATCTAATCTTATTGTGTGTAATTTCTTAAAATATGAATGATTTTTCCGAAACCTTTTCAATCCCTATTCGTAAAAGAAGTAACATCTTCGTAGGAGTAAACACGCGAATATGGTATCCTTTATTTAATCTATTCAAAGAAAAAGGTGACAATGTGGCAAAGAAAAAACTGCAGTACTGGACTTTGCAATTACTGATAATCTTAACAATCATTTATGTATCAACAAAAATTTCTTTTCTGTTTGAACCGGTCGGCATCTTTGTATCTACTCTATTTTTTCCAATCATAATATCGGGATTTCTGTATTTCTTATTGAATCCGCTAGTTAAACTACTGCAGCGCTACAGGGTGCCAAGAACGGCAGCGATTTTAATTATCTATGCAGCGGTGATCGGTTTAGTGATGCTCGTTATTGGCAACATTGCGCCTCTTATCAGCAGACAGGTTACTGAATTATTCAATGATCTTCCGGGATATGCGAAAACGACAAGAGACTTTGTTAATTCAATGTCTAACACGGAAGAGTTTAAGTGGTTTTTGGCACAGGACTACGTATCCATACAAGAAATTGAAGCCCGCATTATGGATTATGCCAATACGCTCCCAAGCCGTTTGACGCAGGGAGTAGCCGGCATAGTCAGTCTGGTCACGAATATTGCAATCACGATTGTCACGGTGCCTTTCCTGTTGTTTTATATGTTCAAAGACGGCGATAAGTTTCCTGCCGCCGTTTCGAAGTTTCTTCCTGTTGCTTACAGGGAAGAAGGGGTTAAAACCCTTAAGGAAACAGGCGAAACCCTTTCTTCTTACATTCAGGGGCAGATTACTGTGGCGCTGTTTGTAGGGACACTGTCATTTATCGGTTATTTAATCATTGATCTGCCTTATGCGCTGGTTATGGCGCTGATTGTAGCCATCACGAATATTATTCCTTATGTCGGACCGTTTCTTGGCGGTGCACCTGCCGTAATCGTCGCACTTTTTGACTCGCCGACTAAAGCCCTTCTGGTTGTTGTGGTCATCGTGATTGCCCAGCAGGTTGAAGGGAACGTGCTGTCACCGCTGATTCTCGGCAAAACCTTAAACACACATCCGGCCACCATCATTATCCTCTTGCTGGTTGCAGGCAATCTTGCCGGAATTCTTGGCATGATTCTGGCGATTCCTACCTATGCTGTGACTAAAACAATTGTTTTAAATACAATAAGGTTTTTAAGGGCGAGGAAAGCAGCTCGGCTCGAGGAGACGGTTACGTGAAGATGGGGAAGCTCCTTTGCAGAAAGGGGCTTTTTGCTGTATTTGCATGTAAAGCTATAATGAAAATAAAACGAAAGCAGTGATCCCCGTGTGTCTAATCCTTTTTGCATACGAAGTCCATCCGAAATATAAGCTGATTGTTGCAGCCAATCGCGACGAATTTTACGAGCGTCCGACTGCACCTGCACATTTTTGGGAGGATCATCCCCACATTCTCGCCGGACGCGATTTGAGGAAAATGGGAACGTGGATGGGTGTCACTAAAAATGGCAGATTTGCAGCTCTGACAAATTACCGCGATCCAAATGAAGTGACAGAAGTCAAGAGGTCAAGAGGAGATCTGGCGGCGGATTTTTTGAAGGGCAGTGCTTCGCCTGCTGACTTTATGAACAGGGCATCTGAACATCGCGTCAGCTATCCCGGCTACAATTTGCTTGCAGGGAATTTGGACGAGCTTTTTTATTATTCGAACGTGGAGGATAGAATCGAGCAGCTTCAGCCAGGGGTGTACGGGGTCAGCAATCATGTGCTGGATACCGAATGGCCAAAGGTGAAAAAAGGGAAGGAGGGCTTATCTGCTCTCTTAGATAATGCAGTGGGAAACTTAACAGAAGACCTGTTCACACTTCTCCGGAATGCAGACCCCGCCCCGGATGATAGGCTTCCGAAAACAGGAGTTTCACTTGAATGGGAACGGATTCTGTCTCCATTATTTATCAAAAGCGATGGCTATGGAACCAGGAGTTCAACTGTGCTGCTGATGTCAAAGGATGAGATTTTTTACAAGGAAAGGGTACATATTGGGGAGGATAGGCAGGAACAGGAGTTTATCCTTAAAAAATAAGAAGCCAGCTCAGTGATCTGGCTTCTTTTATTCAGGCAAGCGGCAGTGTAATCCGGACTGTTGTGCCTTCATTTTCCCTGCTGTGGATGTATAGGTTTCCGCCGTGGTTTTTAATGATTTTTTTGCAGATCATGATGCCAAGGCCTGTTCCTTTTTCTTTTGTGCTGTAAAACGGCTCTCCCAATTTGGCGAGGCGTTCTTCCGGTATGCCGATTCCTTCATCCTCGACAGTGATGATGACAGAATGGTCCTCCTGGCGGATATCGACGTTTATTTTGCCGCCCATGGGCATGGCTTCCATCGAGTTCTTAATGATGTTAATCAGCACCTGCTTAATTTTATCTTTTTCACAATTCACAAAGAATTCGCCAGGTGACTGAGTTAATTCGATCAGAATATTTTCCATGACTGCCTGGCTGTTTAAAAGAGTAATCACACTTTTTACTATGTTTGTCAGGCAGGTTTTTTCCATTTCGGTTATTTGAGGCTTGGCGAGAACGAGCAGGTCATTGACGATGCCTTCAATCCGCTCCAGCTCATTTAGAATGACCTCTGCGAAATTGTCTTTATGTTCTTCGTATAACAGCTGTGTAAAGCCTTTTATGGCTGTAAGCGGGTTGCGGATTTCATGGGCGATGCCTGCCGCAAGCTGACCGACCACGGAAAGTTTTTCAGCATTCTGCAGCTTTTCTTCAGTCTTCTTTTGTCCAGTTACATCTTTGATAATGATCTGGTAGACTTTTCTGTTCTTAAAAGTGGTTGGGATCAGCTGGACTTCGGCTTTTCTTATTTGTCCGTCAGTCCGGATCAAATTAAGCTCAAAATTCACGCTTAGCTTTGTTTGCAGAAAATCATCGAGGGTGGAATGTTCTGAAGGAGGAGTGTAGTCGTGGAGGGAGGTGCCGATCATCTCATTGATGCTCGTATACCCGAAGAGCTTCTTCCCTTCATTATTGATATAGGTCCAAATCCCCTTTTGAGTCACCATTCCGATCGTATCCTTTGAGTACTCCACCAGAAAACGGTACTTCTCCTGTGTCTCAAGAATTTCCTCTTCCATAATAATTCTCTGTGTCATATCCCGGATTATGCAAATCGCTTCTTTATCCTCATTAATGACTGAAAAATTGGCTTCCAGCCACAAATAATGTCCTTCCTTGTGCCTGAAACGAAAAGTCTCCCGATTATGCGGAAGCTGTTCGAGCTCGGCCAGTGCATCTCTTAGAAGATCCCGGTCATTTGGATGGCAGTATGTGTAAAGACTGCTCCGGTAAAAATCCTGCGGGGAATACCCCAGTGTCGGCAGGCAGGAAGGGGATACATATAAAGCAATGCCTTCTTTTGTCACTCTTGCAATCACATCGCTGGAATGCTGAATGGCCAGCTGCAGATTCCTCGCTTCGACTTTGTCCGCGAATAAATCTGCCGGATTCTCAGTCATAATCATTTTCTCCCTCCTTTTTTGAAAAATGACACTTTTCCATCATTATACAATACATGTTTAGATTGACATATAGGATAAATTTCACTCTATGCCAATTGAAAAGAATAATACCTTGTTAGGTACTATGATCACAGGAGCTTTCTTATTTCCTCTCCAAGGATGAATATCCCTTCCTCCAGTTCCTCCAGCGGGGCATAAGCATACGAAATTCGTATATAATGATTCGGTCCGTCACTGTATATGCTGCCTGGATTCATCAGCAGCTTTCTTGAAATAGCCTGCCGATAGAGACTTCGAATTGGAATATTGGACGGTACTTTCAGCCATATAAAAAAACCGCCTTCTGGAGAATTCCATTCTGCTATCCCGGACAAGTGAGCATCTAATGCATCCAGGGCAGTATTACGGCGAATTCTTAACTTCTCACGTACATTTTCCATATGCTTTTGATAGAGGCCGGTGGACAGCCATTTTTCAGCTACCCTTTGTGAAAGTGAACTTGAACCATAGTCAGTCTGCATTTTAAGATCGGCAAGCCGGTCGATAACAGGTTCAGGTGCTGCTACCCAGCCTATTCGAAGTCCGGGACTCAATGTTTTTGACAAGCTTCCCATATAAAGGACCTGGCCATTTTTGTCCATTGCTTTTAATGGTGGCGGAGGCATTTCATCAAGCCATAGCTCACGGTAAATATCGTCTTCCACAATTGGCAGCTGTTCTATTCTGCACACATCAAGCAGTTCCCTCCTTCTTTTTTCTGTCATTAAAATTCCAGTAGGATTATGATAGGAAGGAATCGTGTATAAAATGGATTTCCCTTTTTCGTATTTCTTCAAAGAGATGCTTTTAGTGATAATTCCCTCCTTATCCATTGGCAGCCCCTTTAAATTCATGCCTGAAGACCGGAAAAGCTGTAAAGAATATAGGTAAGAGGGCTTTTCCAGAAATACGGGTGCCCCTCTTTGCACAAGTCCGAGTGAAACAAGCTGCAGTGCCTGCAGCCCTCCCGAAACAATAAGTATGGAGGAAGGAGAAGTGAAGATTCCGGATGTTGCCAAATACTCACTTACTGCCTGTCTTAATGGGAAATACCCCTTTGGTTCCTCATAACCGAGCTCACTCAATTCATCAGCAGCTTCCTTTAGAACTTTCTGCATTGTTTGTACAGGGAAAATTTCTGGGGAAAGCTCTCCTTTGCTGAGCTGTATAAAAGCGGGGTCCATTTCTAAGTCATTAATTTCCTGAACGATTTTTTCGCTGGCCCTGTGTATCCCTGTATCGATATACTCGCTCCAGCTGGCAGACTGCCTTGAAGCGAGCAGAGTCCATGTATTATTAATAACCTTAGTGCCAACCCCCGTTTTCCCCTCTATTAATCCATCTGCTGCAAGTTCTTCCAGAGCAGTGATAATAGTGCTTCGGTTTACTCCAAACTCTTCAGCCAGTTTCCGCTGGCTTGGAATTTTACTTCCGATTGGCCATTCGCCTTTGGAAATCTTTCCTTTAATCGTTTCCATAACTTGCTGATATTTTGGCAATTGTGCTGTATCCATCCATATAACCGCCTTTATAAAAATTGGCTGGCAAAATTCTTTTCTAATTGGTTGAGGACATTGTATCAGTTATTGCTTATCCTGAAAAGCAGCATAGATAATGGCTGGGAAATGCTGATAAGGGGGATGAAGTTGGCAAATAAAAAATTTATGATTATCGCGGCGCATAGTTCTATTATCATTCTCTGGGCATCCGCATTCCCGGGAATCCGGGCTGGGCTGGAATCATACTCCCCGGAACACCTTGCCCTTTTCAGGCTTTTAATTGGCTCCGCTGCACTTGGTGCCCTCGCACTGGTGACGAAGATGCGCCTTCCGGATATAAGGGATCTTCCTGCCATTTTTATGCTGGGATTCCTTGGTTTTACGGTTTATCATACAGCACTGAATATGGGTGAAAAAACAGTAAGCGCCGGGCCGGCAAGCTTGATTGTATCAATGACTCCAATCTTTTCGGCTGCATTGGCTGCTTTATTTTTAAGCGAAAGGTTTGGAAGAGCAAGGTGGACGGGTTCCGCTGTCAGCTTTGCGGGTGCCGCACTAATTTCGCTTGGTACAGGAGGCGGGTTTGAAATCCAAACCGGTATTTTATTCGTCCTCCTTGCTTCCATTTCAGAAAGCATCTATTTCGTATTTCAGACTAAATATTTTAATAAATACGGATTTTTGTCATTTACATCGTATACGGTATGGGCAGGGACTGCTTTTATGCTGGTTTATCTTCCCGGGCTCGGAAATGAGATCTTTCATGCTTCGGCTGAATCCACTTTAAGTGTCCTCTATTTGGGGATTTTTCCGACGGTAATTCCATATATTGCCCTGGCTTTTCTTGCATCCATAGGGGGAGCGTCTGAAGCGGTGAGTTCTCTATATCTGACTCCAGTAATGGCGTTTGTCATTGCGTGGGTTTGGCTGGGGGAGGTGCCGGCTATGTTATCCATTGTGGGTGGGATGATCGCTCTAGCAGGTGTGGTGATTATTCACCGAAAAGATGGCTCTAAAAATTTACAGAAATTTATGAAAATGGATCAAGTGAAAATATTTAAAAAATATGATTGACATCCTTTTCTTTAAGATGGTAAAGTAATAAACATATTAACAACCGCATAATAAAAATCTTCTTATCAAGAGAGGTTGAGGGACTGGCCCTATGACACCTCGGCAGCGGACAAAAGTGTACCGTGCCAAATCCAGCAAGCATTGCTTGAAAGATAAGAAGAGGACCATTGATAAATGCTGCCCTCTTCTTTCTTTAGAAGAGGGTTTTTGTTTTATGTGGAAAAAATACATCAAGATTCTATTCATAAACATATGAATAATTCTTATCGAGAGAAGCAGAGGGACCTGGCCCAATGAAGCTTCGGCAGCAGGCAGAACGCACCGTGCCAAATCCAGCAGGCAAAAAGCCTGAAAGATAAGGAGAGGATTTCAAAAAACCTCTTCTGGCGGAAGGGGTAAATTTCAGGATATAAATCTTAGTTTTCGCATAGGAATAATTGTTTATAAAGCGGTGACAGGTACCTATACCACATCACGAAAGTGGTATAGGTGCCTGTCACCAACAAAGGAGAGATGCTGCATGATAGAGTTTCAGAATTTAAAGAAGGTCTATGAAAGCGGAGGTCAGCAGGTAGCTGCTCTGGATGGAATAGATTTAAAGATTAATAAGGGTGAGATTTTCGGGGTGATCGGCTTCAGTGGTGCGGGAAAGAGTTCTTTGATCCGCTGTGTCAATTGGCTGGAGAAGCCGACTTCAGGAAAGGTCATTGTAAGTGGCCATGATCTGACGGCTTTATCAGTAAAAGAAATTCGCGAAGTGAAAAGAAACATTGGTATGGTCTTTCAGCATTTTAACCTTTTAAACTCCAAAACCGTGTTTGCGAATGTGGCGATGCCGCTTACACTGGCTAAGATCCCTAAGGATGAAATAAAAAAGCGTGTCCATGAACTATTAGATTTTGTAGGGCTTGCCGATAAGGCGAACAGCTATCCTGATCAGCTATCAGGCGGGCAAAAGCAGCGAATCGGGATTGCAAGGGCGCTGGCGACCCAGCCTTCCATTCTATTATGTGATGAAGCAACGTCAGCTCTGGATCCGCAGACCACCAGCTCGATCCTGCAGCTGCTGAAAAAAATAAATAAAGAATACAACATTACCATTCTGATCATTACTCATGAAATGTCTGTTATCAGGGAGATCTGTGATCGTGTCGCTGTTATCGAGGCAGGGAAAATTATTGAAGAAGGAACCGTCTTCAATGTCTTTTCCTCACCAAAAACTCCAACAGCGAAAAACTTTGTCAGCACGGTTATGAATGATCAAATACCTGACTCCATTAAGCAAGTAATTGAAAAACAGCAGGGGCTTCAAAAGGTATTCAGAATCAACTTTGTCGGAAACTCTGCAGGGCAGCCGCTGCTTTCTCAGGTTGCCAAAAAGTTTAATATCGACTTCAACGTCCTGTTTGGAAATATTACTGAACTGCAGGGAACACCATTTGGCAACCTGATTGTCGAATTCCAAGGTCCGGACAGTGAAATCAAACGTGCTATTCAGTATATCAGCCAGGAAAAAGTTTCAATAAAGGAAGTGACATCACGTGCTAGTTAACCAGGAAAAAATCATCGAAGCCTTAATCGAAACGGTCCAAATGGTGGCATTCTCCTTGCTGTTTTCAGCTTTTATCGGACTGCCGCTCGGCATATTGCTTGTTGTGACAAGGAAAGGGCATCTGCTGGAAAACACCGTTGTTTTTAACATCATAAACAGCATTATTAATATTTTCAGATCAGTCCCCTTCATCATTCTAATGGTAGCCATCATCCCAATCACACGGATGATTGTCGGAACATCGATTGGAACTGCTGCAGCCGTAGTGCCGCTCGTCTTTTATGCAGGACCATACATTGCGAGATTAATAGAAAACTCATTGCTTGAGGTTGATCCGGGAGTTATTGAAGCGGCAGAAGCAATGGGAGCGACACCTGGCCAGATCATTTTAAAGTTTCTGATACCGGAAGCACTCAGTTCGCTGGTATTAGGCTTTACCATTGCGACAATCGGTCTGGTCGGAGCTTCAGCCATGGCCGGGGCAGTCGGAGGAGGCGGCCTTGGTGACCTTGCCATTACATACGGCTACCAGCGATTCGATACAACCGTCATGCTGATTACCGTTGCAATTTTAGTGGTCATGGTTCAAGGCCTGCAGTCATTCGGAAATATTTTATCAAAAAAAATCAGAAGAAGATAACTTAGGAGGAAACACATCATGAAAAAACTGTTTTTATCATTCATTATTTTAGCATTGGCTGTGTTCACTGCGGCATGCTCAAGCACAACAGGCGGAGAAGAAACAAAGAAGGTTAAATTGGGTGTCAGCGGATCAGATACACGCATCTGGGACTTTATTGCCGAAAAAGCTGAAAAAGAAGGCATTGACATTGAGGTTGTGACTTTCTCTGACTATGTGCAGCCAAATGTAGCCCTTGCAGAAGGTGATCTTGATGTAAATGCATTCCAGACTGTCGCTTATTTCGACACTTTTATTAAAGAGCATAATATGGATCTTACACCGATTGCGACAACTGTTTTAGCACCAATGGGTCTTTATTCTGAGAAAGTAAAATCTGTAGAAGACATTCCGGAAGGCGGCAAAATCGCCATTCCAAATGATGCTTCTAATGGCGGAAGAGCCCTTCTTTTACTGGAGGAAGCCGGCCTGATCAAATTATCCGAGGACTATGACGGAAATCTGGACTTGAATAAAATCGTTGAAAACAAAAAGAACCTTGAATTTGTAGAAATGGTATCAGCGCAGACGCCGCGTGCACTTCCGGATGTGTCGGCTTCAGTCATCAATAACGGAATTGCCGTAGACGCCGGATTCAACCCAACTAAGGATTCAGTGTTTATTGAAAGCGAAACCGCTACACCTTATGTAAATATCATTGCTGTAAGAACAGAAGACAAGGATAACAAAACGCTTAAGAGAATTGCGGAACTTTACCAGGAAGATGATGTAGCTGATTTCATCACGAAAGAATATGACGGAAGCATGATCCCGACGTTCATTCCATTAAGTGATATTGGCTGGTAATTAATTTATCGCAGTCTAACGGGCAGTAAGACCCCCACACCAAGACTCAGAGGAATCAAAGGAGGATAAGTGGGGGATAAGGAAAATCCCCACTGATTTAAGTTTCACTTTATAAAAGGAGGAACAATGATGACGGCACCTGTAAAAGCACTATCCGAACTGAAAGAAGCAATCAGGAAGAATGTTGATGATAATAAGGAACTTTACCTTTCTGCAAGCCATCAGATCCATGCAAACCCGGAAATAGGGAATGAGGAGTTTTTTGCCTCGCGCTTGCTTTCAGGCATTCTTGAGAAGGAAGGATTTGAAGTGGAGCGGGCAGTGGCCGGGCATGAAACAGCTTTTCTGGCCCGGAAAAAATCCGCTAAACCGGGGTCGTCCATTGCATTCCTTGCAGAATACGATGCTCTTCCAGGACTGGGCCATGGATGCGGCCACAATATTATAGGCACAACAAGTGTGGCGGCAGCCATTGCATTGAGCAAGGTTATTGATGAGACCGGCGGAGAAGCAGTAGTGCTTGGAACCCCGGCAGAAGAAGGCGGGCCAAATGGAAGTGCAAAAGGAAGCTTTGTGAAGCATGGATTGCTTGAAGGCATTGATGCTGCCCTTATGGTTCATCCATCAAACCATACCCGCCTCACCAGTTCATCACTGGCTGTGGATCCGCTTGACTTCGAGTTTATCGGAAAGCCTGCCCATGCAGCAGCTTCACCGGAGGAAGGAATCAATGCTCTGGATGCAGTTATTCAGCTGTTCAACGGAATAAATGCTCTCCGTCAGCAATTGAAGGATGATGTGCGAATCCATGGAATTATTACACATGGCGGGGATGCTCCAAATATTATCCCTGAGTATGCAAAAGCCAGATTTTTCATTCGTGCTTCAACCAGAACAGATTTAAATGAGGTAACACGGAAGGTTAAAGCTGTCGCTGAAGGTGTTGCACTGGCAACAGGAGCAAAGCTGAATGTCATCGCATTTCAAAACGAAGTAGATAACCTGCTGTTAAACAAGACATATGACAAGGTGTTTAAAGAAGTGATTGAAGACTTGGGAGAAACCGTAGTGGAAGGGGACCGGGATGGAATCGGTTCGACGGATGCCGGCAACATCAGCCAGGTGGTGCCAACCATTCACCCTTATATTAAAATTGGTGCGGATAATCTCGTTGCCCATACTGTTCCGTTCCGGGAAGCGGCCGCATCTGCAAAAGGAGACGAAGCGCTGCTTACGGGAGCGAAAGGACTGGCACTCACTGCCTTCCAGCTAGTAACTGACCCGGAACTGCTTAAATCCATTAAACAGGAATTTCTAGAGCGAAAGGCTGCTGAATAAGAACAAAAGCTATCCTTTTGCGGGATAGCTTTTTTTTGTGAGTGTTTTCCTCAAATTGGAGAGTTGTTTCCCCAATTTGATGAGTCTTTTCCTCAAAATAAGTGTTCGTTTCCCGAATTTCCCCACTCTTTTCCCAAAGTTCACATTTCTACTGTTCCTTCATCCGTTCCTGTGCCATCCGGATAAGTTCCTTCACCATGCTGCCGCCAATCTTTCCGCCAACTGTTCCTGCCTGTTTGGATGTAAGCGTGCCATTATAGCCTTGCTTCAAAGGCACACCTGCCTCGCCAGCAATTTCATATTTCACAGCGTCCGGATTTTTTCTGTCAACATGATACCCCTGGTTTGCCATTACCTGATTTTTCAGCTGGTCCAATGCACCTCTTGATTCCGGTACTAGCGGGCGTCTTTTTCTTCTGGCCATGATGCATTCCTCCATAATAAATTCTTTTTCTTATTATGTGAAAGAACGCTTGGAATAACACTGAAAAAACTTGTACATCCTTCGGTGAAAAGCTATTCTAATGGTAGAAACCTTGAATTTTTGTGAAAAACCAAAAGAAGGTGTTTTAAATGGGATTAAAATATCTGTCAGCTCTTCTGCTTCCTGGACTGCTGGTATTGTTTTTTACGAGAGTCAGCTATAATCGTGTAATCGGGCTGGTGCTGACGGTGGGACTTATTGCTGCTTCTGTATATAAAGGCTACACCAATTCATTTGCCTTAATCGTTATAGACGCACTTTCGCTGACTGTCGGGTTTTGGTATGCCCAAAAATTGAATCCGAAAATAAAGCCAAGTGCGGAATGAAATTTGCAGAGCCTGTCGAACAAACCTATCGACAGGTTTTTTATTTAATGAGTTAAAAGCTGTATTTAGGCATACGTCATATCAGCTTATAATGAAGTTCAATCAAACGTTTGTTTGAACTCAAGGCAATCAATCAAACGTTTGATTAACCTTTCTTCGACACTCCCCTCAATGATTCGGCATATTTCCCAAGCAATATTTTCTCAGTGAAAACACAAAAACGAATATCCGTTCGCATATTATTGGTTTGTTTTAGGCTCTTTGTGGTAGAATGATGATATGAGTTTTGAGTAAAAAACTGACAAATCAGCGGTGCATCCCGGATCTTGAATTATCTCAATGCTGGTTTGTGATTAATATAAATAGATAAAAGTAATCTGAACGGGAGGCTTTTAGGTGAAGGATCAATTTGAATTAGTCTCAAAATATTCCCCGCAGGGCGACCAGCCGGGGGCGATTAAAGAAATAGTGAAGGGAATCAATTCCGGCAAGAAACACCAGACACTTCTGGGTGCGACAGGAACGGGTAAGACCTTCACGATTTCGAATGTCATAAAAGAAGTAAACAAGCCAACGCTTGTTATTGCCCATAATAAAACACTCGCAGGACAGCTATACAGTGAATTTAAGGACTTTTTTCCAAACAATGCGGTTGAGTATTTCGTCAGCTATTATGACTACTATCAGCCTGAGGCATATGTGCCTTCTACAGATACTTTTATTGAAAAAGATGCAAGCATCAATGATGAAATTGATAAGCTTCGCCACTCGGCGACTTCCTCCCTGTTTGAGCGGAATGATGTCATTATTATTGCCAGTGTCTCCTGCATATATGGTTTGGGTTCACCTGAAGAATACCGTGAAATGGTGCTGTCCCTCAGAGCCGGAATGGAGATTGAGAGGAACCAGCTTCTTCACAGGCTCGTTGACATTCAGTACGAGCGCAATGATATCGACTTCCAGCGCGGTACCTTCCGTGTACGCGGAGACGTTGTCGAGATTTTTCCGGCATCACGGGATGAGCATTGTATCCGTGTAGAATTTTTCGGAGACGAGATAGACCGGATCCGTGAAGTGGATGCCCTTACAGGTGAAATAATGGGTGAACGTGAACATGTTGCGATTTTCCCGGCATCCCACTTCGTAACGCGTGAAGAAAAAATGCGGATCGCCATCCAGAACATTGAAAAAGAGCTGGAAGTGCGCCTTGCTGAATTAAGAGAAAACGATAAGCTTCTTGAAGCACAGCGCCTCGAGCAGCGGACTCGCTATGATCTTGAAATGATGAGGGAGATGGGCTTTTGTTCCGGAATTGAAAACTACTCCCGTCATCTTACGTTAAGACCTCCTGGTTCAACACCGTACACCCTTCTGGATTACTTCCCGGAAGACTTCCTGATTGTGATTGATGAATCACACGTAACTCTGCCGCAAATCCGCGGTATGTTCAATGGTGACCAGGCAAGAAAATCTGTGCTTGTGGACCATGGTTTCCGTTTGCCTTCAGCGATGGATAACAGGCCGCTTACGTTTACTGAATTCGAAAAGCATGTGAAGCAGGCTGTTTTTGTTTCGGCAACACCCGGTCCTTATGAGCTTGAGCATACACCGGAAATGATTGAGCAGATTATTCGCCCAACCGGTCTGCTTGATCCAACAATTGATGTCCGTCCAATCGAAGGTCAAATTGATGATCTCATTGGCGAAATCCAGGATCGTGTTGAGAAAAACGAACGTGTTCTTGTTACCACTTTAACGAAGAAAATGTCCGAGGATTTAACTGACTATTTAAAGGAAATCGGCATTAAAGTGCAGTACTTGCACTCAGAGATAAAAACGCTTGAGCGGATTGAGATTATCCGGGAGCTTCGTCTTGGCAAGTACGATGTGCTGGTCGGGATCAACCTTCTGCGGGAGGGACTGGATATTCCTGAAGTATCCCTTGTTACCATACTTGACGCTGATAAAGAAGGTTTCCTCCGTTCAGAACGTTCACTCATCCAGACGATTGGGCGTGCAGCACGTAATGCAAACGGCCATGTCATAATGTATGCAGACCGGATTACGGACAGTATGGAGAAAGCCATCAGTGAAACAAAGCGCCGCCGTTCCATTCAGGAAGAGTACAATGAGAAGCATGGCATCACACCAATGACTATCCAGAAGGATATTCGCGATTCGATCCGTGCAACCCATGCGGCAGAAGAGCAGGAAGAATACCAGCCGTCAGCAAGGCTCGGCAAGCTGAACAAGAAAGAGCGCGAGAAACTGATCGGCGATATGGAAAAAGAAATGAAGGAAGCGGCCAAATCCCTCAACTTCGAAAGGGCTGCCGAGCTTCGTGATTTAATATTAGAGCTGAAAGCGGAAGGATGACGAAAAAATGGCGATGGATAAACTGATTGTAAAGGGTGCCAGAGCCCATAATCTGAAAAATATAGATGTCACCATTCCAAGAGATAAGCTTGTCGTCCTGACCGGACTTTCAGGTTCAGGAAAGTCCTCTCTGGCCTTCGATACAATTTACGCTGAAGGTCAGCGCCGCTATGTGGAATCATTATCTGCTTACGCAAGGCAATTCCTCGGTCAGATGGATAAGCCTGATGTGGATGCGATCGAAGGACTGTCTCCGGCAATCTCTATTGACCAAAAGACAACAAGCCGAAATCCTCGTTCCACAGTTGGAACAGTGACAGAAATTTATGATTATCTGCGATTATTATTTGCACGGGTGGGGCGTCCCACCTGCCCGATTCACAATATCGAAATCTCCTCACAGACCATTGAACAAATGGTTGACCGGATAATGGATTACCCTGAGAGAACAAAGCTCCAGGTTATGGCTCCCCTTGTTTCCGGCCGAAAAGGGACACATGTAAAAGTGTTCGAGGATGTGAAAAAGCAGGGATTCGTCCGCGTCCGTGTCGACGGAGAAATGATGGATCTCGGTGAAGAGATAGAGCTGGAAAAAAACAAAAAGCATTCTATAGAAGTAGTAATCGACCGCATTGTCGTAAAAGAAGGCGTAGCGCCAAGGCTTGCAGATTCATTGGAAACTGCTTTGAATCTGGGCAATGGCAAGGTGCTTGTGGACGTCATTGGGGAAGAGGAACTGCTGTTCAGCGAGAATCATGCCTGCCCTCAATGCGGCTTTTCAATCGGTGAGCTTGAACCGAGAATGTTCTCATTTAATAGTCCATTTGGTGCCTGTTCGGAATGTGATGGATTGGGATCTAAGCTTGAGGTTGATGTTGATCTGGTAATACCTAATAAGGGTCTTTCATTAAAGCAAAATGCCATTGCGCCCTGGGAACCGACAAGCTCTCAATATTATCCTCAGCTGCTTGAGGCTGTCTGCAATCATTATGGGATTGATATGGATTTGCCGGTTAAGGATATCCCTGAACACTTGCTTGAGAAAGTTTTATACGGATCCGCCAAGGACAGCATCTATTTCCGATATGAAAACGACTTTGGCCAGGTAAGGGAGAATTATATTCGTTTTGAAGGTGTCATCCGCAATGTGGAGCGCCGCTATAAAGAAACAAGCTCTGATTATATCCGGGAGCAAATGGAGAAATACATGGCCCAGCATCCATGTCCTTCCTGCAAAGGCTACCGTCTGAAGCCGGAAACTCTTGCAGTGCTAGTATCCGGAAAGCATATCGGCCATGTAACAGAATATTCGATTGAGGAAGCATTCAGCTTCTTTGAGGACCTGACACTGTCTGAAAAAGAAATGAAGATTGCCAATCTTATTTTCCGTGAGATTAAGGAAAGGCTGGGGTTCCTCATCAATGTCGGGCTTGATTACCTGACATTAAGCAGGGCAGCTGGAACCTTATCAGGCGGTGAAGCCCAGCGTATTCGCCTGGCTACACAAATCGGCTCGCGCCTGACGGGTGTACTCTACATTCTGGACGAGCCTTCCATTGGTCTCCATCAGCGTGATAATGACCGGTTGATTGATACGCTCAAAAATATGCGTGATATCGGCAACACCCTGATCGTGGTGGAACACGATGAAGATACAATGGTGGCGGCCGACTATTTAATTGATGTCGGCCCGGGAGCGGGAGTTCATGGAGGGCAAATCGTCTCAGCGGGTACGCCTCAGGAGGTAATGGATGATCCAAACTCCCTGACAGGGCAATATCTGTCAGGCAAGAAATTCATTCCGCTTCCAATTGAGCGCCGCAAGAATGACGGACGCTTTATCGAAATTAAAGGCGCTAAAGAAAACAATCTTAAAAATGTGAACGTTAAGTTCCCCCTCGGCACCTTTATTTCTGTTACGGGTGTATCCGGTTCAGGGAAAAGTACATTAATCAATGAGATACTTCATAAAGGGCTTGCCCAGAAGCTTCATAGAGCCAAAGCGAAGCCGGGTGAGCATAAAGAGATAAAAGGTATTGATCACCTTGATAAAGTCATTGATATCGACCAGTCTCCAATCGGACGGACGCCTCGTTCCAACCCGGCAACCTATACAGGAGTGTTTGATGATATTCGTGATGTGTTTGCTTCAACCAATGAAGCAAAAGTTCGGGGCTATAAAAAGGGGCGATTCAGCTTCAATGTAAAAGGCGGACGATGTGAAGCATGCCGCGGAGACGGAATCATTAAGATTGAAATGCACTTCCTGCCTGATGTGTATGTGCCATGTGAAGTCTGTCATGGCAAGCGCTATAACAGGGAAACACTTGAAGTTAAATACAAAGGGAAAAATATTTCGGAGATTCTCGATATGACGGTGGAAGATGCACTGGATTTTTTCGAAAATATTCCTAAGATCCGCCGCAAGCTGCAGACGATTTATGATGTTGGCCTGGGCTACATCACATTGGGGCAGCCTGCGACAACATTGTCCGGCGGTGAAGCGCAGCGTGTCAAGCTTGCTTCCGAATTGCACCGCCGTTCAACAGGCCGCTCCCTATATATTCTTGATGAACCGACAACAGGTCTTCATGTGGATGATATCTCCAGACTGCTTGTGGTCCTTCAGCGTCTGGTTGAGAATGGGGATACCGTACTGGTTATCGAGCATAATCTCGATGTCATCAAGGCCGCCGATTATATCGTCGACCTTGGGCCTGAGGGCGGAGATAAGGGCGGCACCATTTTAGCTGCAGGTACGCCGGAAAAAATTGCCGAAGTACCGGAATCTTATACAGGCAAATATCTTAAGCCGATCTTGGAAAGAGACCGGCAGAGAATGAAACAGCAAATTAAAGAAAAAGAGGGCGTGACAAACGCTTAATTACAGGAGCAGTACCGTTTTGGTACTGCTTCTTTTTTATGGAAATAAGATTAGATAGCTGGGATGCGGGGTAAAGAACATGCGTCTGCAGCCATCATTTATCTCAACCTAGAAAGGAACATACACTATGAAAAATAAAATCTACCTTTTAGCAGGCATTATCCTGTTAGGGATTGGCATCTATCTTTCCATCACATTCCTTGGTGATGAGAAAAAAGCGGAAAGCAGCCAAATGATTGTTGCATTTGGGGACTCACTTACCTATGGGTATGGAGATGAAACGGAAGAGGGCTATATTGGGAGGCTGCAGAGCAAACTGGATAAGGCATATCAGGACAAGAATTACCGCATAACAAATCATGGAGTGTATGGTTATAAATCTTCTGATGTTCTCCAGCAAATGCTCAAACCGAAAGTGGCAGAGGATATCAAAAATGCAGACATGTTTATAGTATATATCGGCACAAACGATTTGCTGAAAAGCAATGGGGGGGATCTGTATCCGCTCCATCACGAAAATCTTGTTGAAGCTAAGGGCATATTTGAAGATAAACTGAATGGAATCCTGGAAACACTGGAAACCGCCAATAGTGATGCACCTGTTATCCTGATTGGACTATACAATCCTTATCCTGACGGCGACCGGATCGAAAAATATATTGACCATTGGAACACATCCATCAGAAAAAAAGCGGCAGAAGATAAACATATCACCTACATTTCCACCAATGAACTGTTCAAGGGAAAAAACAAAAAACAATACTTCGCTGATTCCCTCCATCCAAACGGAAAGGGATATGAGCTGATTGCTGATAAAATTATAGATAATTACTCATTTTAAGTTCTTGGCTTTTTACATTATAAAAAGTCTTCTAACCAGACTTTGTTTTCTTATATGCTGTGATAACGCTAATATGATATTTTTGTGTGTTGATTGTAGCGGAAGGTGCGAGATCCTCGAAAATGCTGCCGCATTTCCTTCGTGCGGTGATTATTCGTGGATGCTTATTCAAAGTCCTGCGGGAGTAGCGGGACAGGTGAGACCCCGCAGACGCAGAGCGTCGAGGAGGCTCACCGCCTGCCCCGCGGAAAGCGAGTGCCTGCAGCGGAAATCAACACTCCCACATCAACAGGCAATATCTCCTCCTTTTAATTGATAACACAATGTAATGTTCCAGCAAAATCAGTGTAACCAAGCAGCGTTATACTCCTATATAAGGGAAACTATTGTCTGGAAACAGAAGGGGAGGTCATTATGGAGGATTATTTAGCAAAGTCACTGGAAGAATGGAAAGAAGATATTTCTGAAGTTTTAGACCAGATTAATAATGAATACGAGGATGTTAAAAAAGAACTGAAAGTATATTCCTACAAATACGGAATTACCAAACAGGTTATCCAATCTACTGTGAACGAAGAGATCATTGATAATATCCGTGAAATGTATCATAAGCCTTTTGAAGAGAAGTATAACGAATTGAAAGAGTACATACGTGATCTGGATGAAAAACGAAAAGTTTTCCAGATGTTTGTCAATAAAATCGACGAAGTGAAAAAGAAGGAAGCGCCGCGCACCGACCTGGCAGCTGCCTATAAATAGCCATAAAACCGTCTTTGAATAAAAGGCGGTTTTTTTATAGATAAGAAAGTATATAATTTTTGAACTTTGATAACTGTCTAGCTCCAGCGCATACCCCCACGAGGTCACAAGCTTGGCTTGTTTCGGCTCCTAGGGACTCGAGACATAAGCCAATCCCTTTCAGAAGGAAAGAACACCTTCTTGCAGGGCTCGACTTATGCTTGTCGTCCCTGAGCAGTCGCCTCCACATTTCGGGCAATCCTCCCAAAAAGGCAAAGAACGCCTTTCCGGGAGGCTCGTCTTGTGCTTGTCGGGGGTGGACAAGGCGCTTGCGCTTTCTTATAGAGAAGGCTATGAGACTTGAGGCCATGGAGCCCATCAGCCTGCAGATGTATTTTTAAAAATATGGAGGAAAATGCCCCGATGATTTTCTATAATGAAGAGGAAGCTGAAACTTTTACCGCGCCAGTTCCGTATTACACAGATAAAGGAGCTGAGAACATTGGAAACAAGAAAGGTTCTGTCTGCTTTAAGCTATTTTAGTATTATGTTCGCAGGATTTATTTTTCCGCTTATTGTATTTTTTGCTTCAGAAGACAGGGAAGTGAAGCGGCATGCGAAGAGTGCATTCTTATCACATTTGATCCCGCTGGTTCCTGTTCCATTCATTGTTTTTGCAGCGGTAACTCAGTTTACAGTGAATGAACAGGAAATTCCGGTATTTTTTCTTGCTGCTGTCGGCATCACAATCATTCTGCTATTAATTGTATTTATATGGAATATCATTAAAGGGGTAAAAGTCCTGATACAGGAATAGAACTAATAGAGGAGGGCCAGAAAATGAAAGAGGAACGCAAACGTATTTTGAAAATGGTCGAGGATGGAAAGCTTACAGTTGATGAAGCTTTAACTCTGCTGGAACAGCTTGAACAAACAAATCAGACGATGGAACAGAAGCAGGAGGACTTAATTAAGGAGCTATCTGCTGAGGTTAAGTTTGAAGAAGCTAAAAAAGGTGAGCCATATAGCTCAAAGCATCAAAGTGCCAAGGAGAAAATCATTGATTTTGTAGATTCAGCATTTAAGAAAGTGAAGGATCTGGATCTTGATTTTAATTTTGGGAAAAGTGTTGAAATCTCTCATATATTTCAGCATGCAGACGCATACTTAAAAGATCTGGACATTGATGTTGCCAATGGAACAGTTAAGGTAATTCCGTGGGAGCAAAGTGATGTGCGTGTTGAATGCAAGGCGAAGGTCTATCGTGTGGATAATCAGGATGAAGCCCGCAGGAATTTTCTGAAGGATGTTATTTTTGCCATTGAAGGGCAGAGGCTGAGATTTTCGACTCAGCAAAAATGGATGAAGCTTGAAGCAGTCATCTATATTCCAAAGTCTGAATATGAAAATGTGAAAATCCGCATGTTTAATGGGCCGATTGAAAGCCAAAACTTATCAGTGGAAAATTTTAAAGCGAAAACGGCTAATGGAAAAATAACGGTTAGTGATTTGAACAGCCGTAATGTGGAGGCTGAGACAGCCAACGGGCAGATTACCATTCAAAAAAGCCGGATCGATCATGTTGAAGCCGAAACATTAAATGGCGCCATTCTGGCTGATGGAGACTTCAAAAAAGCTGAACTGCAATCCTTTAATGGAAATGTAACGTGCAGGGCAGAAAATGAGCGCTGCGAATGGATCGAAGCGAAGGCAGCGACAGGCAGCATCGATCTGTTTGTTCCGGATTTCGCTGCAGTCAGCGGAGAGCTTCGCACCAATCTGGGCAGTTTCCATCCTGACATTGAGGGTATTGAAGTAATAGAAGAAAAGAGCGAAGTAATTCAGAAAATGATGCGTTTTAAATCTGTAAAAGAAAGCGGCAGCGGACTTAAGCTGCGGGCTGACTCAAAGACAGGTGCCATCACAATTAAGCGGTCAACTGCCTGGTAAAATGGGGTGGAAAGGGCGCCTTCCGCTTTTCTTGATAGAATGTATTATTTCTGAAGTTAGATTACTGTCTAGCTCCAGGCGCCATCGGCTCGAGGTCATAAGCTTGTCTTGTTTCGGCTCCTAGGGACTCGAGGTCATAAGCCGTTCCCTTCCAGAAGGAAAAAACACCTTCTTACAGGGACCGTCTTATGCTGGTCGTCCCTGGGCAGTCGCCTCAACATTTCTTTCAATCCGGCCAAAAGGTTAAAGAACAACCTTTCAGCCGTCTTGTCTTATGCTTGTCGCCGATAAGCGGGCGCCTTCCGCTTTTCTTGATAGGAGGGATTTTTAATGAACAAATTAATTCGCTCCCGCAGCAACCGGAAATTAGCGGGAGTATTGGGCGGCTTATCAAAATCGATCGGAATAGACGCTACCATACTCAGGGTGATTTTCATTGTTTTATTATTTACAACTGGCGTTTTTCCGATGACACTCGTTTATGCCCTGCTTGTGTTTGTGCTTCCTAATGAAGAGGGGCTGTAGGTCATGAGATGGATCCTGGGAATCTTGATAAATGCGGTCCTGTTTGTAGCGATCGCAGGTTTTTTTAAGGATTCGTTTTACTTATCGGGTTTTGGGGCTGCCGTTGGAGCCAGCTTCATGCTTTCCATCCTGAACATTCTTGTGAAGCCAATCCTGATTATTTTAACTCTTCCCGTAACTGTTTTAACGCTCGGTTTGTTCCTGTTCGTCATCAATGCTGTCACGCTTATGATAACGGATGGATTTATGGGTGATTCTTTTGAAATTGCCGGGTTTGGCACAGCGATTCTGGTATCGGTGATTATGTCTATCGTTAACCTGATCATTCAAAAAGCAATCCTGGAACCGGCGAGGGAAAAATAAATGCGTTAAAAAGCCAGCATCCATTATGCTGGCTTTTTCCTATTCAATGATCGTCGCATTATAGCCATCCTTCTGCAGATTTCCAGCAAGCTTCTCGGCGAGCTGTTTTTCGGAAAAGGCAACTTGAACTTTGTATTGTTTGATTCTATCATGCTTTCTTAAGCCGTATTGTTCGGCAATTGCTTTTGCAATAGCCTGTGCACAGCGTTTTCGGTAAATGGGGGTCCGGAGAAGGGAGGCTTCCTCTTTATTGGTCATAAACCCGCATTCCACAAGTACTGCAGTCATTTTTGTCTCACGCAGCACATGGAAATCAGCTGTTTTAACTCCACGGTCCCGCAAACCTGTAGAACTGATTAAGTTTCGCTGGATCTTTTGGGCTAATGCCAATGCTTCTCTAGGCTTGGAAGGATAGACATATGTTTCAATTCCGCCTGCGCTGTTCCATTCGCCTGTTCCGTATGCATTGGCATGGATGGACACATAGCAGTCAGCGTTTTGAGTATTTGCCAGGGAGGTTCTTTCGGCAAGCGGCACGTCCCGTTCATCGGAGTGGGCCAGGAAAACCTCTGTGTTTTGATACTTTCCCAGCATCTCCTTTGCCAGGCTGGCGACTGCACGGTTGAATTCATATTCTCTCATTCCATCAGGGCCACGTTTGCCGGGGGTGCTATATCCATGTCCGGCATCCAATATGATCTTCATCTGATCGCTCCTTTCTGAAAAAATATCTTCATCTATATAATATGGACAAACCTTCCAAAAGGACATGGTAAAATGAAAATAGGAGAAAACCCCAGGGGCTTTCTCCTATTTTGCAGCGCGCTGCATCGTATGAACAAATTTGTAGCGGTCTGCACGGTATGCTGATTTTACAAGCTCAAAAGGTGTGCCGTCCTCTAAAAAGGAAGTGCGGGCGATAAGGAGTACAGGAGATCCGGGGTCTACCTGCAGGTGGTTTACCTCCGTTTCCTTAGCGATTGAGGCTTCAATCTGCTGGGTGGCTTCCCTGATGGTAAGGGATAATTTTTCTTCGATATGCTGATAAAGTGACTTGTTGATGATTTCTTCCGTAAGCCCTTTAACGAGGTTAGCAGGCAAGTAGGTGGTTTCCAGTGCCATTGGCAGGTTATCTGCCATCCTCACCCTTTTAATTTCATATACCGGTGTGTTTTCTTTTATATCAAGCTTTCTCGCCAGCTGAGGCTCGGCCGGGATGATTTCAAAGGATATTAAGCGGCTGCTCGGCACCATGCCGCGCTCTTTCATATCCTCAGTAAAGCTGGTCAATCCCTGAAGCTTTTGTTCGACCTTCTGCTTGTTGACAAAAGTTCCGCGTCCTTTTTGCCTGTATAAATAGCCATCGTTGACAAGGTTATTTAATGCCTGTCTGACTGTCATTCGGCTAATCTGATATTGCTCCGAATACTCGCGCTCAGAAGGAATGGCTTCATCAGGCTTTAACTTGCCGTTTTCTATTAAATGTTTAATGTACTCTTCCAATTGGTGATATATCGGGATGGGTGATTGCTTATCGATCATGGAAATTCTCCTATCACTATTAGTACTGATTATCAGTCCTGACTGACGAGGCTAAGTGCTTCTTCATCGGCGATGATGGTTACATTCGGATGAAGCTTCAAGGCTGACGCGGGAAACTGTTCATCAGGCTCTCCGTTAACCAATTGTCTGATGGCTTCTGCCTTGGCTGGTCCTGATGCGAGCAGGATGATTTCCCTGCTATCAAGTATCGAAGCGATTCCCATTGTAATGGCTTGGGCTGGAACGTCTTCTATAGAACTGAAAAATCTTGCGTTAGCCTTGCGCGTGCTTTCCGCAAGGTCCACAACATGCGTACGGCTGTTAAAGGCAGTTCCCGGTTCATTGAATCCGATATGTCCGTTGCGTCCGATTCCCAGCACCTGCAGATCAATATCCGCCAGATCCTTGATCAGCTGTTCATACCGTTCGCATTCCCTGGACATTTCTTCTGCGGCTCCATTGGGAAGATGCGTGTTTTCGAGCTGGATGTCCAGATGATCAAATAGTTCGCTATTCATGAAATGCCTGTAGCTATTAGGATCAGTTAGGGGCAGGCCGATATATTCGTCCAAATTAATCGTCGTGACTTTTTCATAAGAAGTGCCATTTTCCTGATGATCTTTAATCAGTTCGGCATAAACTCCTTTTGGTGTACTTCCGGTAGCAAGCCCTAATGTCATATCAGGCTGCCGGCGGACTTTATCAATTATCAGCCTGGCAGCTTTTCGGCTCATATCGTGATAATCGGCTGTTCGAATGATTTTCAATTTCCTTTCACCTCACGTTCAAAGGCTTTGGCGCCTCGGCAGAAGGTCATGGCAACCTCAAGGTTCTCATCAAGTACAACCAGGTCCGCATCCTTGCCTTCTGAAATGCTGCCTTTCCGGTCGAAAATATTGAGCTGTCTGGCCGGGTTGCTGCTTGCAAGCCGGACAGCTTCATGCAGCTGTATATCAGTAAAGTCAATCATATTTTTTATGGAGTCTTTCATTTTTAAAATGCTTCCAGCCAATGTGCCGTCAGCAAGCAGTGCCTGGCCATTTTCGACCTTTACATCCTGTCCGCCAAGATCATAATGGCCATTTTTCAGGCATTTGGCTCTCATCGAATCTGTTATCAGGATCATTCCATCCGCGCCTTTGGCGTTCAGTGCAAGCTTGATCATCTCTGGACGGACATGGATGCCATCAGCGATCATTTCAACGATCAATTCCTTAAATAAAAGCGCAGCGCCGGCAACACCAGGTTCACGGTGATGCATGCCTCTCATTCCGTTGAACAGGTGGGTTATCTGTTTAGCTCCAGCCTGAACAGCTTTTTCCATTTCGGTAAAAATGGCATCACTATGGCCGATTGAAGGGACAACGCCATTTTCACTTAAATAGCGGATAAATTCATAGCCATTTGCTTTTTCTGGTGCCAGTGTGATCAGTTTGATCGTCCCGTCCGCTGCTTCCTGCCAGCGCTTAAAGAGTTCAATATCAGGCTCAAGGATGTGACCCTTCGGCTGGGCTCCGCCTCTTGCTTCGTTAATAAACGGGCCTTCCAGGTGGATTCCGATCACTTCCGCTTTGCCGGGAGTATTTTGTTCTTTTTGAAAGTGAGCCGCATTGACCAGTGCAGCTTCTATTTTTTCTTTTTCCTGTGTGATGGTTGTGGCAAGGAAACTTGTAGTCCCTTCTTCAGGCAAAACGCCGGCCATCGTATTCAGCGCTTCAAATGTAGCATCCATCGTATCGGAACCGCCAGCGCCATGTATGTGGACATCAATAAACCCCGGACTGATGGTGTGCTCAGGGGAAAGCTCTATAATTTCTGTATCCTGGATGATGGCAGGAAGCTCCTCCAAAGTTCCAGTCTGCAGGATTTGCTCATTTTCTATTAAAATAAACCCTTTATCAATGGTGCTGTTTTCCAGAAGAATTCTGGCATTTTTCAGTAATAGACGGCTCATTTTCAGTTCATCTCCGTTTGAATGATACTTTTATTATAAAAGGTTTGTGGTTAGATGTCTATACCAGTAGAAGGAATTAACTTTGTAAAACTTTATGGTCTATACAACTAAAAAAAGGATAGAAGGCGATCGGACGCTTTCTATCCTATTTATTTGAGTGTTAAAAGAAATACATACCAAAAAATGATTAATTCGTATCCGCAGCTGCTTCCCGTAAGTAGCCATTATGCTTTTTCAGAAGCTCGGCGGCTGCTTCACCTTTTAATCCTGTTAAAATTTGAAGAATGGCTGCCTTTGTATGATAGTTTTGTTCTTTAAGTGCGTCCCGGGCTTCTTCATCAGATGCGCCTGTAGCCATTTTGACGATATTTTCTGCACGCTTAAACAGCTTCTCGTTTGTCATCTGGACATCAACCATTAAATTGCCGTACACTTTTCCCAACTTGATCATGGATGCTGTCGTCAGCATGTTCAGGACGAGCTTTTGTGCAGTGCCTGCTTTCATTCTTGTAGAGCCTGTAACCACTTCGGGACCTGTGATAGGTGCAATCGTATATTTAGAGATTTTCCCCATTTCGGAATCTTTGGTGCAGGCAACAGAAACAGTAACAGCGCCGACTTCATTTCCGTATTGAAGAGCTCCGATCGTGTATGGCGTACGGCCGCTCGCCGCAATGCCGACAAGCACATCCTTGTCCGATAATTGAATATCGGCGACATCCTGGCGTCCCTGTTCACTGTCATCCTCAGCGCCTTCAACCGCCTCGGTCATGGCTTCCTTGCCCCCGGCGATAATGCCGACAACCATTTCAGGGTCTGTTCCATAGGTTGGCGGGCATTCTGAAGCATCGATAATGCCAAGGCGTCCTGAGGTGCCGGCCCCAACATAAATCAAGCGGCCTCCTTTTTTAAAGCTCTCCGTAATTTCATCCACCACTTTTACAATATGGGGGATTTCTCTTGCGATGGCATTAGGAACAATTGTATCCTCCTGATTTATGATTGTAATAATTTCTTCTGTTGTCATTAAATCGATTTCCATTGTTTTTGGGTTTCGCTGCTCTGTATTCAGCTTTGTAATATTCATTATTTATCCCTCACTGTTAATTGAAATTTTGTTCCTGCCTTAATCTCATCCAGCAGGGGCATATCTTCTTCTATTACTCTGGCGATTACATTCACGCGTTCATCCCGAGGGAGATCTGCCAGTGTAATTTGCATCTCTCCTGCGTATCGGCCATATAGAATATTATCAACTGTGACACTGCCTTTTTTGCGTTCCAGCTGGTTCACAGGCTCCCATTTATTAGATCCCTGCCCTGCATAGGATCTTGATTCAACCGACCTGACAACATCCCGGGCAGGATCCATCCGGTTTGTATGGGTTTTATTAAAAAGATCCTCATAGATTTGTCCGCCGATCAGCTCGATTCGGAGAGGCACGACACCTTCCGCGATTTTCGCCAGCTGAACAAGAGTCCCGTCTTTTACAGAATGGTCACCAATCAATACCTTGTCTGTCCAGCAGCTGTTCAACAGTTCAGCCGCAGCAGCAGCAGGTGACGAGCCCCGGTGTTTTTCAAGAGTAGGCAGACTGGAAAAAATTGGACCGCGAAGTTCCCCGTCTCCAGGCACAAACGCCATGGTAGTTATCCCCATGCCTTTTAGGAGCTTATTTCGCTCTATTAAAAAGTCTTTATCCAAACCGGTTTCCGGCCGCGGGTAAAAGTTATGCCAGGCTTCTATATTATTGGTGTTTAATCCCATTTCCATCCACTCATGCAATTCTTCAGCAGAGATGGTACTGGCATTGATTCCAAGTTTCATTTTTTTTGAGAGTTCAACAATCTGTTCAGAAGTGAAGCCGTAATCAGCCCGGATTCCGGTAAGGCCCCATTCGAGAAGTGTATCAATCGAATCCCAGCCCAATCCTAAATGGCTCAATGACTGGGGGGAAACATCTGCGAGGAGTTCCATATGCTGCTGCTTTGCCAAGGCCCCAAGATTCTGAAGCAAATGTTTATAAGTGCTGTGGTCATCTTCGGGAATATGGAGGGATGTGAAAATGGATGTGAGGCCGTGAGAAGCCGCCCTTTCTATCCATTCCGCATTTTGATACTGACGCTCTTCTGATAAGTAAATTGATATTCCAAGCATCCTGGTCACCTCTTTAAATCTGAATTTTGTAAAAATGAGGACTCATAAGTAAAGAAGGAGGAATGCTCCTCCTTCTCCTTGTTTATTATATGTTTTTCGCCATTTCCTCTTTGAATCCGAACAGCCATGTGAACAGGAACCCGAAAGCATAGGCAATTAATAAGCCGATCAGATACAGTATGATTTGATTGGTGTGAACGAGGAAGGCAAGCGGTATGCCTGAAACCCCGATGGCTACTGTAGCAATTTTGAAGAATGCCTGGAAAGCACCGCCGACAGCAGCTCCGAGACACGCTGTCAGGAACGGGCGCCCCAGCGGCAGGGTAACCCCGAAAATAAGCGGTTCGCCGATTCCGAGCATTCCAACCGGAAGTCCGCCTTTAATAACTCTTTTTAGACGGGCATTCTTTGTTTTGAAATAAATGGCAAATGCTGCACCTACCTGGCCGGCTCCGCCCATTGCAAGAATTGGCAGAAGAGGGTCATCGCCGATTGAGTTAATCAATTCCATGTGAACTGGTGTTAATCCTTGATGCAAACCAGTTACAACTAAAGGAAGGAATGTTCCGGCAAGTACTAATCCAGCCAGGATGCCGCCGAAATCAAGTATGCCAAGCAGGCCTTTAGTAATAATATCAGAAAGGAATCCGCCAACAGGCTGCAGGACAAAGAATGTCGCAAAGCCTGTAATTAATAATGCAAGTGTCGGTGTTACGATTATATCAATAGCTGAAGGAACGACCCTGCGGATTCTTTTTTCCAAAAAGGCCACCAATGCAGCAGCGAGCATGACTCCGATAAGTCCTCCGCGGCCTGGCACCAGCGCTTCACCGAATAAAGTGATATTGGCAAGGCCTGGATTGATTAATAGAATACCGGCCGCACCGCCAAGAGCAGGAGATCCTCCAAACTCCTTCGCTGTGTTAATACCAACAAATACGCCCAGGTAACCGAATAACCCCCAGCCAATTAGATCAAGCATTTGCACAAGAGTAGATTCCGGATCTCCGCCTGATTTGATGATGACATTATTGATCCCTGCAATCAAACCGGAAGCAACAATAGCCGGAATCAGCGGGATGAAGATACTTGCAATTTTTCGTAAAAACAGCTTGAAAGGAGTAGCATTTTTCTCATTGAGTCCGGCTTTCGTCCGGGCTGCCAGTCCTTCCAATGAAGTGTCAATCTCTTCGTCCTCATCAACGGAAGAAACATTTTTGCCTGTCATTCTGGAAACTTCGTCAGCTACCTTGGTGACGATCCCGGGCCCGAGAATGATTTGGAGTGTTTCTGCTTCCACAACACCCATAACGCCGTCAATATCCTTGATGCCATTCAGGTTGACTTTGCTTTCATCGATCGGCTTCACGCGAAGACGGGTCATGCAGGAGGCCAGTTCCGCAATATTGCCGGTGCCGCCTAACTGCTCCGTAATCTCTTTCGCCAAGCGTTCTTCTTTACGCATGAGCTTTTTCCCCCTCTTTTTCTAAAATAAATGAACGTAATAAGAGCTAAAGAAATAAATGAATTCGCTTACATACCCATATTACCAAGGTTAAGTCTAGTTGTCTATACCATTTATATATATTTTTATTCGGGCATGTCATCATATTTATACGCAGAACAATCATGAAAATTGTCCTTTTTATACAGGATTAAGCATATGGGACTAGTGTTAATTTTTGAAAAAATAGATATAAGAAATTTGGTTCTGGGTTAAAAAGTGCTAAAATAAAGTGAACTTCAGTATGAACTTAATTAAAGAGTTACATATAAAGAGATCATCCGGCAGTGCCAGCATTAAAGGAGGAACTTATTTTGGTAAAAGTGCGCACGAAAGATATTATAGAAAAGTTCGGGCTTGAATTGATAGCCGGAGAGGAAGGCATAAACCGGCCGATTACAACCAGTGATATTTCACGTCCGGGCTTGGAGATGGCAGGTTATTTTGATTATTATCCGGCTGAACGCGTTCAATTGATCGGAAAAACGGAACTGTCTTTCGTTGAAACGTTAACAAATTCCGAGCGGGAAATCCGGCTTGAACGCCTCTGTACAGATATTACGCCCGGCATAATCGTGACGAGAGGGCTTGATATCCCTGAAGAACTGATTGAAGCAGCCGAGAGAGAATCAGTTCCGCTGCTTCGCTCCAAGCAAAAAACAACCCGTTTTTCCAGTCTGCTGACCAATTTCCTGGAAAGCAAGCTTGCTCCAACAACAGCTGTTCACGGCGTCCTTGTTGATATTTATGGGGTAGGGGTGCTGATAACAGGTAAGAGCGGAGTAGGTAAAAGCGAGACGGCACTCGAACTGGTAAAACGCGGACACCGCCTTGTTGCGGATGACTGTGTGGAGATCAGGCAGGAAGATGAAGATTACCTGGTGGGAAATTCACCGGAATTGATCGAACATCTGCTTGAAATCCGCGGTCTCGGCATTATCAATGTTATGACACTGTTCGGTGCTGGAGCTGTCCGCAGCTATAAAAAAATCTCTGTGGTTATGAATTTGGAGCTGTGGGATCCGAAAAAGCAGTACGATCGTCTAGGCCTTGATGAAGAAAAAATGAAAATCATTGATACGGAGATTACGAAGCTGACCATTCCGGTAAGACCAGGACGAAATCTCGCTGTCATCATTGAGGTGGCTGCCATGAATTTCCGCTTAAAGAGAATGGGAATGAATGCAGCGGAACAGTTCACGAACCGACTGTCTGATGTAATTGAGGATGGAGACCATGATGATCGTTAAGCTGTTAAAAACAGATCAATCATTTTTTCAATCAAACGTTTGATTGAAAGCTGCTAATCTTTTATCAGGCTTCAAAATAACTAGATAAAGGGCGCCTTGCGCTTTCATAGAATTAATAGAAATTATATCTTTCAAATTTGATAACTGTCTAGCTCCAGGCGCCATCGGCTCGAGGTCATAAGCTTGTCTTGTTTCGGCTCCTAGGGACTCGAGGTCATAAGCCGTTCCCTTCCAGAAGGAAAAAACACCTTCTTACAGGGACCGTCTTATGCTAGTCGTCCCTGGGCAGTCGCCTCAACATTTCTGTCAATCCGGCACAAAGGTTAAAGAACAACCTTCATGCCGGCTTGTCTTATGCTTGTCGCCGATAACCGGGCGCCTTGCGCTTTTCGGAAGGAGAAGTGATCATGGAAAACAATATTCAGCCGTTAGATCCGATTGCCATTTCCCTTGGGCCGATTCAGGTCCACTGGTATGGTCTGATTATCGGCCTCGGCATTGCACTGGCTCTCATTATCGCGATGAGGGAAGGGGAAAGAAGGGGACTCCCTAAAGACATCTTTGCCGATTTAATGCTGTGGGCCATTCCCATTGCGATTATTTCCGCCAGGATCTATTATGTTATATTTCAGTGGGATTTTTACTCGGAGAACCCGGGTGAAATCATCAAAATATGGAATGGCGGAATTGCCATTCATGGAGCCTTGATAGGTTCTGTCATCACCGCTTATGTTTTTGCAAAGAAAAAGAAAATATCATTCTGGAAGCTTGCTGATATTGCAGCGCCAAGCATCATTTTGGGGCAGGCAATCGGCCGCTGGGGAAACTTCATAAATCAGGAGGCGCACGGGGGAGAAGTCAGCCGGGCATTCCTGGAGAATATGCATCTGCCTGAATTTATCATTAACCAGATGTATATTAACGGAGCTTATTATCATCCGACATTTTTATATGAATCCGTCTGGAATATCATTGGATTTATCATCCTTATATTATTAAGAAGAGCAAACTTAAGGCGCGGGGAGCTTTTTCTCTCGTATGTCATCTGGTACTCGATCGGGCGTTTCTTCGTAGAAGGCCTGCGGACAGACAGCCTGATGCTTACTGAGAATTTAAGAATTGCTCAGACAATATCTATCGTTCTTATTATTGTGGCGCTGGTTCTGATTTTTTATAGAAGAGCAGAAGGTCTTGCCAAAGCTCGTTATTTGGATAAAGCCGAGGGGAAATAACACACAGGGGAGAGTAGAAATGCTGGTTGAATCATCCAAAAGGGGGCTGATGGCCGGCTTAAAAACAACATGGACACTCGGGAAAGTCATATTCCCGGTTACGCTGATTGTGGCACTGCTGCAGCATACGCCAGTGCTTCCATGGGTTATCAAGCTGATCACGCCCCTTATGAACTTGATTGGGCTGTCAGGAGATGCAGCCATACCGCTTGTTTTGGGGAACTTCTTGAATTTGTATGCCGGGATTGGAGCTATCCTTACGCTCGATCTAACGGTTAAAGAAGTGTTTATTATTGCCGTCATGCTGTCGTTTTCACATAATATGCTGATTGAAACGGGAGTGGCGCTGAAGGTCGGCGTTAAGCTTTGGGTCGTTCTTACCGTCCGTTTCGGATTGGCGCTGTTAAGCGCCATTGTCATCAACCTTGTTTGGCAGGGTGGATCGGAAACGGCTAAGTACGGATTTATTCCGGCTAAAGAAGAGCAGGTATCTGGGGCAGGGCCAATCCTGCTGGATGCACTGCAGACGGCTTTGCTTGGCATTCTTCAGCTTGCTATCATCGTCATCCCGCTGATGATCATTATTCAGATCTTAAAAGATAAGCAATGGCTTGCTGTCTTTTCAAGATGGATGGCGCCTGTGACCAGGGCACTTGGAATGAAAGAAAATACGTCTACAACTCTTGCAGCCGGATTGGTGATTGGCCTTGCCTATGGGGCGGGTGTCATGATCCAGGCTGTAGAGGAAGATGGCGTCAGCAAAAAAGATGTAACGATCGCATTTATTTTCCTTGTAGCCTGCCACGCAGTCGTTGAAGATACTTTGATTTTTGTGCCGCTTGGCATTCCGGTCTTGCCGCTTCTGCTGATCCGCCTGGGTGTGGCGATCATTCTGACACTGGTGGTGGCGATGATTTGGAACCGTGCTGATCTGGCAAAAAGAAAGGAAGCAACATATGAGCATTAACACATTATTATTTGACTTAGATGGAACACTGATTGACACAAACGAATTGATTATTTCCTCATTTTTGCATACGCTCGGAAAATATTATCCTGACCGCTATCAGCGGGAAGATGTACTTCCGTTCATGGGGCCGACCCTGCATGAAACATTTGAGACCATCAACCCTGAAAAAGTGGAGGAAATGATCTCGGTTTACCGGGAGTACAATATTAAGAACCACGACGTGCTGGTGAAGGAATTTGACGGCGTGTTTGAAACGGTCCGGACTTTAAAAGAATCAGGCTATAAACTGGGCATTGTTACGACAAAAGTTTCCAATGTAGTTGAAAAGGGCTTAAAGCTGACTAATCTTGATCAGTTTTTCGATGTGGTTGTCACGCTTGATCATGTGGATAAGCCAAAGCCCGATCCGGAGCCAATCCTGAAGGCGTTGAGCCTGCTGGATGCGAAGCCGGAGGAAGCCATTATGGTTGGCGATAATTCACACGATATCGATGGCGGAAAAAACGCCGGCACCAAAACAGCTGGTGTTGCCTGGACAGCGAAAGGCCGTGAATTCCTCGCGCGCTTTGAACCGGATTATATGCTGGACAATATGGCTGACCTGCTCGATATCCTTGAGGCAGAAAACCAATGAGAAAAACGGAGCGTTTTCCGGTAGAGGGAGGCAATTCTCTCTGGCATGTGTATAAAACGGTTCCGTTCCTGAAGGTGGTCAAAAACTTTATTGTGATCCAGCTTGCACGCTACACGCCATTTCTGGGCATGAAAAATTGGCTCTACCGTAATTTCCTGAGAATGAAGGTGGGGGACCAGACATCATTTGCACTAATGGTGATGCTGGATGTTATGTTTCCGGAAAAAATTAGTGTCGGCCGTAACACGGTCATTGGCTACAACACGACAATCCTCGCTCATGAATACCTGATTAAGGAATACCGCCTTGGCCGGGTTGATATTGGCAGTGAAGTTATGATTGGCGCAAACTCAACTATACTGCCGGGTGTCACAATTGGTGATGGAGCCATTGTTTCAGCCGGAACGCTTGTCCATAAAGATGTTCCGGCCGGAGCCTTTGTCGGCGGCAACCCGATGCGTGTCATCTATACAAAGGAAGAGCTTGCCGCTCGCTGGGCGGACGATCCGATATATGGTGCAGATAATAATAAAACTCCGCTTGCTTAGGCTGGCGGAGTTTTTATAATTAATAACTTCAAATAACCTATAGAAAAAAGAACAAACTATATAAGTAAGCTCCTTTTTAAAAAAAGGAGTCTTTTTTATTTTTCAGTCTCTTTTGGTTGACGGCGTGGTGAATGCGCGTTAAACTACATATAACTTCAATCTACTACCATATTAGCGAACTAAAGGATTCGGAATTTTTAAGTCATAGAGGTGAATGGTTTGAGCCGATTATTTATGTTTGAAAAGCCGTTAGGCATGAGAGATACATTACCTGATCTATACGAAAGAAAAGCTGCAGTCCGTACATCCATCCAGGAGGAAATGAAACGCTGGGGCTATCAGTTTATCGAAACGCCTGCACTTGAATATTACGAAACAGTCGGAGCTGCTTCAGCGATATTGGATCAGCAGCTGTTCAAGCTGCTTGATCAGCAGGGCCATACCCTGGTGCTCCGGCCGGATATGACAGCACCAATTGCAAGGGTGGCAGCATCCCGTCTCTTAAAAGACGAGCTGCCGATCAGGCTTGCGTATTCCGCCAATGTTTACCGCGCACAGCAGCGGGAGGGCGGCAGGCCGGCTGAGTTTGAGCAAATCGGTGTAGAATGTATTGGCGATCATACGATCAGTGCGGATGGCGAAGGAATGGCGCTCATGATCTCTGCTTTAAAAGAAGCGGGGCTGCAGAACTTTCAGCTTTCAGCCGGCCACATCGGATTTGTCCGTGACTTCTTCCAGCAGATTTTAGGGACGGAAGAAAGAGTGGAAAACCTGACAAGGTTTTTATATGAGAAAAATTATGTAGGGTACAGGGAGCATGTAAAGAGTCTGGCTCTTTCGTCCATTGATAAACAAAGGCTTCTTGATTTCCTAAAATTAAGGGGCGGGGTAGAAGTCATTGAGATTGCCTATGGCCTTCTGGAAAACGGCACAGGAAAAAAGGCATTAGCTGAGCTTGAACAGCTTTGGGCTATTATGCAGGACTACGGCCAGGAAGGCACAGTTAAATTTGATTTAACGCTCGTCAGCCATATGAGCTACTATACGGGTATTCTTTTTGAAGTATATGCAGGAAATGTTGGTTTCCCGATCGGAAATGGCGGACGCTATGATCTGCTGCTTCAAAAGTTCGGAAAAGATACGGGAGCAACCGGCTTTGCCATCAGATTGGACCGCCTGCTTGAAGCGCTCGAAGACAGCAATGAGGCAGAACCTGTTTACTGCATTTTATACAGTCCGGAGCGCCGCAAAGAGGCATTCGATTTTGCGAAGGAAGAACGTTCTGCCGGAAAGAAAGTGGTCCTGCAGGATATTAGCGGTGTTAAGGACATCGATGCCTGCACCAGCCAGTACGAGGACATTACCTTTTTAGTCGGAAAAGCTGGAAAGGAGAGCATAAAATGAGTGATGTTTTAACGATTGCCATGCCAAAAGGCCGCATTTTTGAGGAAGCAGCTGAATTGCTCCGCCGTGCAGGCTTTCAATTGCCGCCGGAATTTGATGATTCACGTAAATTGATCATCGATGTGCCGGAAGAGAATTTCCGCTTTATCCTGGCAAAGCCGATGGATGTGCCAACGTATGTGGAACATGGGGTAGCAGACCTTGGGATTGCCGGAAAGGACGTCATGCTTGAAGAAGAGCGGGATGTCTACGAGCTCCTTGATTTGAAAATCAGTGCCTGCTATCTCGCGGTTGCTGGACTGCCAAACACAAGGCTGAATGATGTTGCTCCTAAAATTGCTACAAAGTATCCGCAGATTGCAGCAGCGTATTTCCGTGAGCAGGGGGAGCAGGTGGAAATCATTAAACTGAACGGCTCCATAGAACTGGCTCCGATGATCGGGCTGGCGGACCGGATCGTGGATATCGTATCAACCGGCCGAACACTGAAAGAAAACGGGCTCGTAGAATACGAAACCATTGTCGGAATCACATCAAGATTGATCGTCAATCCAGTCAGCTACCGCATAAAGGATGAACGCATAAGTGAACTTGTTGAACGTCTTACGGAAGTAATAGCTGGAGAAGAAATTCGTTATTAAAGGATGTAGAGGTCTATGAAAATTTTAAAAGTAAATGACCAGATTTCAATAAAACGGTCTGTTGATAACGGAACAGAAGAACAGCGGGCGATTGTAAAAAATATTATTGAATCAGTCCGCAAAAACGGCGATCAAGCATTAAAAGAGTACACAGAAAAATTTGATGGGATCTCTCTGGATCAATTGAAGGTACAACAGGCTGAAATAAACGAAGCTTTGAGTCAAGTGGATGGAAAAATCCTTGAGATCATTAAAGAAGCTGCCGGGAACATCCGGTCTTTTCATGAAAAACAGCTCCGTCCTTCCTGGATGACAACAGAAGAGAACGGCACAGTCCTTGGCCAAAAGATCACACCGCTTGATTCAGTCGGCCTGTATGTTCCGGGCGGAACGGCGGCATACCCGTCATCTGTACTCATGAATGTGATTCCGGCAAACGTTGCGGGGGTCAAGAGAATCGTCATTACTTCTCCTCCTGATAAAAAAACTGGAAAGCTGCCTCCGGCTGTTCTGGCAGCAGCACACATCGCCGGTGCGGAAGAAATCTATAAAGTCGGCGGAGCTCAGGCGATTGCTGCATTGGCATATGGAACTGAATCGATCCGGCCTGTCGACAAGATCACAGGTCCGGGGAACATCTACGTTGCCCTCGCAAAACGCGAAGTTTTTGGGGATGTTGATATAGATATGATCGCAGGTCCGAGTGAAATTGCGATTCTTGCAGATGAAACGGCACAGCCAGATGAGGTAGCGGCCGATCTGTTATCACAGGCAGAACACGACCCGATGGCAAGCGCAGTCCTTGTGACACCATCGTCTGCATTGGCAGAAGCGGTGTCAGCAGAAGTGGATCGCCAGCTTGCCGAGCTGCCCCGCCAGGAAATTGCCGCTGGGTCCATCAGCAATTACGGAGCTATTTATGTGACGGAAAGCATGGATGAAGCTGTTGAAACGGTTAACAGTCTTGCTCCTGAGCATCTTGAGATTTTAACAGAGAATCCGATGGAGCTTCTTGGACGGATTCGTCACGCAGGAGCGATCTTCCTCGGAAGATTCAGCCCTGAACCGGTTGGCGACTATTTTGCCGGGCCAAACCACGTCCTGCCGACAAACGGGACAGCCCGTTTTTCGAGCCCGCTTAATGTGGAAGATTTTCAAAAGAAATCAAGCATTCTTTTATACAGCGAAAAAGCATTAAAGGATAATGGCGAAAAAATTGCGGCTTTTGCGCGTCTGGAAGGCCTGGAAGCCCATGCCAGATCCATTGAGACAAGACTAAGAAAATAAGCTGGAGGAATAATCATGGCCAGAACTGCTGAAATTTCACGTAAAACCAATGAAACGAATATCACTCTATCCCTGAATATAGACGGAGAAGGCAAAAGCGATCTGGAAACAGGCGTGCCTTTTATGACACATATGCTGGACCTATTCGCCAAGCACGGACAATTTGACTTGAACATCCTTGCAAATGGCGATACAGACGTTGATGATCACCACACAACAGAGGACATTGGCATCTGCCTTGGCCAAGTACTTAAAGATGCTTTAGGAGATAAGAAAGGCATTAAGCGCTATGGAAATGCTTTTGTTCCGATGGACGAAGCGCTGGCTCAAGTGGTTGTTGACCTCAGCAACCGCCCTCACCTGGAGATGCGTGCCGAGTTCCCGAGCCAAAAGGTTGGGACATTTGATACAGAGCTAGTGCATGAGTTTCTCTGGAAACTTGCGCTTGAAGCGAGAATGAACCTGCATGTCATCGTTCATTATGGACAGAATACACACCACATCATTGAGGCGATTTTCAAAGCGCTAGCTCGTGCGCTGGATGAAGCAACGACGATTGATCCGCGGATTAAGGGAGTTCCCTCAACGAAAGGGATGTTGTAAATGATCGGCATCATCGATTACGGAATGGGGAATTTGTTCAGTGTCAGTAAAGCACTTGAACGTTTGGAAGTCCCTTATTTCCTCTCTGAAAATAAAGCCGAGCTCCTGAAAGCAGACGCTTTAATTTTACCGGGTGTCGGCTCTTTCAAAGATGCAATGAGTATCTTAAATTCTACTGGCCTGGCAGATCTGGTTAAGGAGTTCGCTGATACAGGCAAGCCGCTCCTTGGCATTTGTCTTGGCATGCAGCTTTTATTTGAAAGCAGTGAAGAAAATGGACTGACAGAAGGGTTGCAGCTTCTGCCTGGCCATGTGAGGCGGTTTCCCGGTGCAACAGCAGAAGGTGAAACGTACAAAGTTCCGCATATGGGCTGGAACCGTCTTGAATTCCTGCAGGGTTCGCAGATTTTAAAAGGGCTTGATGAAAATTATGTCTATTTCGTCCATTCTTATTTTGTAGATACAGATGATAAAGAAGTAGTTATCAGCAGGAGTTTGTATGATGTAGAAGTGCCGGCAGTGGTTGGCAGAGGCAATGTGTTCGGCATGCAGTTCCACCCTGAAAAAAGCAGTTCGCTCGGCATGGCGCTTTTACGCAATTTTACCGAGCTGGCTGAAGAAAGGATGTCTGTGAAATGAGTTTTACCATCTATCCGGCAATCGATATGAGAGGCGGCAAGTGCGTCCGGCTCCTGCAGGGGGATTACGATAAGGAAACGGTGTATGGCGACTCCCCATTTGATATGGCTAAAAAGTTTGCTGAAGAAGGAGCAGACTGGATTCATATGGTCGATCTTGACGGGGCAAAGGATGGGAAGCGGGTTAATGATCAGTATGTTATCCAGGCTGCCCGTGAACTTGGCGCCTCTGTCCAGATTGGCGGGGGAATCCGTACAGAAGAAGACATCCTTCATTACCTTGATAATGGTGTAACACGCGTAATCATTGGAAGCATCGCCGTCTCCAATCCTGAGTTTGCTATTGACATGATCCGTAAATACGGCAAAGCCATAGCGGTCGGACTTGATGCGAAAAATGGCTATGTGGCTACACATGGCTGGCTTGAGACATCTGAAGTCAAGGCGGTTGACCTTGGGAAAAGGTTTGCTGATGCTGGTGCTGAGACATTTATTTTTACGGATATTGCAACAGACGGCATGCTTTCAGGTCCTAACGTTGAAGCCGTTCGCCTGCTTGCGCGGGAAAGCGGCAAAAGTGTAATTGCCTCCGGCGGGGTCAGTCAGCTGGCTGATTTGGCGGAACTTCAGGAATATGCATCTGAAGGTGTTGCCGGGGCCATCGTCGGAAAGGCAATATATGAAGGCCGATTTACCGTATCGGAAGCCCTGAAAGAGGTGAAGGAATCATGCTGACGAAGCGCATCGTACCCTGTCTCGATGTAAAGGACGGCCGTGTAGTAAAAGGGGTGCAATTCGTGCAGCTGCGTGATGCAGGTGACCCGGTTGAACTTGCCCGCTTTTATGATGGGCAGGGAGCTGACGAGCTGGTTTTCCTCGATATCTCCGCTTCTCATGAAGGACGGAAAACAATGGTTGAAGTTGTGAAGGCTGTTGCATCTGAGCTGGCCATTCCCTTTACAGTCGGCGGAGGGATTAACGCGCTGGAAGATATGAAACGAATTTTGCGGGCGGGGGCTGATAAGGTTTCTCTTAATACAGCTGCCGTAAACAATCCTGATTTAATTACAGAAGGGGCAAATTTCTTCGGGTCACAGTGTATCGTTGTGGCGATTGATGCTAAATATGATGAAGAGCTCGGTTCCTGGCGTGTGTACACACATGGCGGCCGGACACCAACTGATCTTGAAGTCATTGCCTGGGCCCGTGAAGCGGCTGAGCGCGGCGCCGGAGAAATTTTACTCACAAGCATGGACTCGGACGGAGAGAAAAAAGGCTTTGATATCAAGCTGACAAAAGCAGTCAGCGAGGCGGTTTCGATTCCGGTAATCGCTTCTGGCGGCGCAGGAAATGCCGATCACTTCGCTGAAGCATTTATTGATGGGAAAGCAGATGCCGCACTGGCAGCATCTATTTTTCACTATAAAGAAACATCTGTGGCAGAAGTGAAATCCTATATTAAGGAAAAAGGGGTGGTTGTCCGATGAATATCGAGAGTGTGAAGTTTGATGAGAAGGGACTGATCCCTGCTGTTGTGCAAGATGCGAAAACAAAAGAGGTATTAACGTTAGCCTATATGAATCGGGAATCTCTTTTAAAATCAGCGGAAACAGGGGAGACCTGGTTTTTCAGCCGTTCCCGCAATGAGCTCTGGCACAAAGGGGCAACAAGCGGAAACAAGCAGAAAATTGTAGAAATGAAGCTTGACTGTGACCAGGATGCCATTGTGGTATTGGCTGAACCAGCTGGACCTGCCTGCCACAAGGGAACAGTCAGCTGCTTTGAGGAAAGAGTATACGGGGAAGAATCAGGCGGTTTATCTGATTACGAAATCCTTAATACTCTTGAAAACGTCATTGAAGAACGCGAAAAGACACGCCCAGAAGGAGCCTATACGACCTATCTTTTTGAAAAAGGCGTGGATAAAATCCTGAAGAAGGTCGGCGAAGAATCCGCAGAAGTCATCATCGCTGCGAAAAACCGTGATAAGGACGAACTGAAATGGGAAGCGGCTGACCTGATTTATCATTTGATGGTGCTGCTCCGGGAGCAGGACCTGCCTTTTAGCGAAGTCTTAAAAGTGCTTAATAAACGGCATGACAAGAAAGAACCGGCCTCCGAATAGGGAGGGCGGTTTTTTACGTATGATTATCATTTCATCCTATCTCCTGTAAAGAATCCTGTTCTTTCCCATAAAGATCGTCCCAAAGTTCATAGATCTTCCTCCGGCCGTTTGCAATTTCAGGGTTGAATTGGATGGCAGCATTTTGACGGACTGTATGAATGTTTCTCAGTGCCTGTTCAAGCTTCTTGGTGATGTCAGTGCTGCCTTTTCCAGCGTATTTAGCAATCGAAATCCCTGCTGCTGTTCCCTGGGCCATGGCGATTTTTCCGCTTTCAATGCCAGTGATATTCCCGGCAACAAATAATCCTTCGAGCGGAGTTTCCATTTTTTCAGAATGAAGCGGAACATGTCCCCCAAGTTCTGGTACGTAATGGAATGGGCAGCCGGCAACTGCTGTAAGCTCTGCTAACGGATACAAGCCACCTGCGATACACACGAAATCTGCTTCGTATATTTTTTCCGTACCTTTGATTACGTTACCATTCGCATCAATATCTGCAGTGAGGACGCCTTCCACCTGATCCTTACCAAGAATTTCAAGTGCTGCTTTTCTTAGCTGCAATGGTGTTCCATTCACCTTCACGCCGCTTTTAGGGTAAAATTTCATTCCTAATTTGCGGAAACCTCTATTTTTCATAAAGCGGCTGCCGAAACGCAAGATTGGTGACGGGGCAAGATGGGCCGCATTTAGAAGTGACTTCAAGACTTCCTCTGGTTCTCCGGCATTTTGGCTAAGCGGACTCTTTTCAGGCAGCACAATATGTTCCACATTAATTCCGGCTAATTGGAGCTCGTTTAAAATTGCAAATGCTAGAATGTTTGCACCAATAATGATGCCTTTTTTCCCAACCTCGACCCGATGAACATTCGTCATGACCTGAGCAGCCCCGATGGACATAACACCTGGAAGAGTCCAGCCTGGCACAGGAATTGGGAACTCAGCTGCACCAGTTGCTACCAGTACATAAGGAGCTATCAGTGTTCCTGTATTAGTATGAACATTCCAGCAATCCTTATCTTTTTCAAGGTTATATACAGAAACGCCGCAGCGGATATCTACTGATAGTTTCAGTGCTTCGTTGTGCAGACGAGTTGATTCTTTTATTCCATTCCACCATTCTCCAGATGGTTCTTGGTGCAATTGGCCGATTAATCTTCCGCCTGGCCTGACAAATTCATCAATGACGGTTACTTTTAAGCCATACTCAGCACAGGCTATGGCACCAGCTAAACCGGCTGGCCCAGCTCCAATTACGATTACATCTGTCATTGATTCTCCACCATCCTTTTAACTAGATTAGGATGATGCTTTCCTCTTTCAACAGCCATTTTTTCCTTCACAACCGTTAAACAGGCTCTTATATTGGCCTGCCCATTAACATGTACACGGCATTCCATACAGTGGCCGATATTGCAATAAAACCCTCTTGGTGTTCCACTCTCCTCATGAACCCGCAGTGTTCTCACACCGTTTGCCAGCAGAGCTGCCGCGATTGTTTCAGTTTCATATGCTTCATATTCTTTTCCATCAAAGGTGAATGGAATCTTTTTTCTATCATCTAATTTGCCTAAAACCGGATGATCTATAATTCTAGCCATTATTATCACCTGCCGTTCCAAAAGTTACAGGGCGAATTGGAGGCTGATATTTTAAGGGAATTTCACCTTCGCCTGTATTAGGGACGATACTTTCAATAATCCGATCGACCATGACCCTGCAAGTGCGTCCTCCACAAAATCCCATTCCAGCTCTTGTTCTAAGCTTCAATTCCCTGGATGTACACTGATGTTCTTTTGCAGTTGCGAAAACCTGCCCATAGGTAACCTCTTCACAGCGGCAGATCACAAGTGCCTCATTGTTACTCATTTGGAAATCCTCCTCTTCAGGTATATGCAAAAATACAATGCAAAAATCGTACCAACTTTGAAGCCTGGATATTAAATCAGCTTAAGCCAAGACGTTTGAGACGATTGTAAAGAGTCGCTCGGGTGATTCCCAGTTTTTTCGAGCATTCTAATTTGTTGCCGCCGGTTAATGCCAATGCTTTTTCGAGCACTTGCTTTTCATGCCGATCCATTTCTTCCTGAAGCGGCACAATGCCCGTTTTTATTTCTATGCTGTTTTCCTGAAGATCCATATCAGATGCAGCTGGATAGCTCATTGCTGAGTGGAATGGCAAATATTCTTTTCGAATGACTCCATCTGTTGCAAAAACAACCAGCCGTTCAACCACATTACGCAGTTCCCGAACATTGCCCGGCCAATCATAATGAAGCATTTCCTGCATAACTTCCTGTGAAAAATGATGGATCGGCCGCTGATAGCGCAGTGAAAAATCATTTAAAAAGTAATGAATGAGTTCAACGATATCCTCACAGCGTTCTTTTAAAGGCGGGATTTTTAAACTGACAACATTCAGCCGATAATATAAATCCTCCCGAAATTGGCCTTCGTTTATTAATTCTTTTAAATCCCTATTGGTTGCAGCAATTACCCGGAAATTTGCTTCAATCTCTTTTTCACCGCCAACCTTGTAATATTTTCTTTCTTGAAGCACACGAAGCATCTTGACCTGCATTTCCAAAGGCATTTCGCCAATTTCATCCAGGAAAAGAGTTCCCCCTCTAGCAAGCTCAATTTTTCCTTTTTTTCCTCTATGATCTGCACCCGAAAAGGCCCCGCGTTCATAGCCAAATAATTCGCTTTCAAATAATGAAGCTGGAATAGCACCGCAATTAATTGATATAAATGGTGCTTCAGGTCCTTCAGTTGCCTCATGAATGGATTTGGCAAAGACCTCCTTGCCGACTCCGCTTTCTCCTAAAATCAATACAGTTGACCGGACAGAGCACACCTTTTTCGCCATTTCTACAGTCTTTTCCATCACCGCGCTTTTCCCTTTAATGTATCTAAAGGGATCTGAAGGTCTGTATTTCGCCATTTCCTGTTCTAAACGGTGAACCTCAGTCGACATATTAAATAATTTCTCATTAAGAACCACCTGGCTTGTCACATCAGTTTCCGATACAACAGCCCCGATAATTCGTCCATTAAAGTGAACGGGGTTTGAATTTATTAAGACAAATAGATCAGATCTTGGCTGGTGATGCTTTCCCCGGATTCTTTTTCCTTTGTACAAGGATTCCAGGATTTGCAGATTCTGATGTTCAAAGAATTCTATTATTGGTTTGCCCACAATCTCATCTTTTTTTACAGAGAAGATTTTTTCGGCTCCCTCTGTCCATGTGCGGACACGTTCATCAGCATCAATCACTGTGACTGAAGCGTCCGATGTATGGATGACAGCTTCATAGAAAGCCTTTAATTGGTTGTAGGAATCATGCAAAAAATCAATGATTTGTTCATTTGTGATGGAGCCGAGTACTTGACCGCTTGAATTTACAACGGCAACGGCTGCATGACGCTTGCAGGCATCAGCTAATGAAGCAAAGGTATCATCTAAATAAACACTGACTAAGGCACTTTCATTATCTGTGTTAAGACAGATGAAATTATTTTCAATTATTTCTTTGACTGAAGGTAATTCAAACATGACAGCCTCCTAGTGTGTAAATTTTCTTATACACTGTTTAATATTTTATACACTATTTTATCAAATTTTTTGACAATTAAGAACAAAACAAAAAAATCTCTGTTTGGGCTAGAAGGATAATTATTAGAAGATTCTTATTTCTGAGTAAGGTTATAAAAGTTGGCATGTTATTTGCATTAAAAAATGATGTAACAAGACGAAGGGAAGTTGGTTTTGTGAGAAATCATTGTGACGTTCTGGTTATAGGCGGGGGAATCATAGGCTGTGCAATTGCCTATTATACTTCTAAATCAGGAAGAAATGTAACAGTTATCGAAAAAGGTGAATTTGTCAGTGGCACGTCATCCCGCTGTGACGGGAATATTTTAGCTATCGATAAAGATCCTGGCTTTGATAGTCAAATGTCACTTGTCAGTCAGAAGTTAGTAGATGAATTAAGCAGAGATTTGAAGCAGCCTTTTGAATATCGTGCACCTGGAAGCATCCTTGTCTGTGAGACAGAAGAAGAAATGGAAGCCGCACAAAAGTGGGTTGACCGGCAAAAGGAGGCCGGCTTGCCGTTCAGGATGCTGGACAGACAGGACATTCGCCAGGATTCAAAGTATTTTGCTGATGATTTATTAGGCGGCTTAGAATGTGCAACAGATTCAACTGTTAATCCATACCTTCTTGCCTTTAACCTTCTTGAGGGGGCAAAGGAGATGGGCGCTAAGGCCCATAAACAAACTGAGGTTACTGGAATGAGAAGGGAGCCGGACGGTACATTTACCGTTGAAACATCTAATGGCACTTTCACCGCGAACTATGTTATTAATGCTGCAGGTGTATGGGCTCCATATATCGGAGAGATGCTGGACTTGTCTATTCCAATTAAACCAAGAAAAGGCCACATAATTGTCGCATCACGCCAGGAATTTGTAGGACCGAGAAAAGTGATGGAATTTGGCTACTTAATATCAAAATTTGGCGGCAGGCGCCAGGTTGACCCCATTACTGAAATATACGGAGTAGCCCTTGTTTTTGAACCAACTGAAAGTCAAAACTTCCTGATTGGAAGCAGCCGGGAATTTGTTGGGTTTAATACAAAGATCAACAATGAAATTATTAAATGCATTGCCAATCGGGCCATTCGATTTTATCCGAAAATGGCTGACATGATGGTCATACGTTCCTATGCTGGTTTGCGGCCATGGACGGAGGATCACTTGCCAATTGTGTCAGAAGTAGAGGGGATTCCAAACTATTATATTGCAGCAGGTCATGAGGGAGACGGAATTAGCCTTGCCGCTGTTACTGGAAAAGTAATAGAGGAAATGCTTAATGAAAAGGAAACTTGCATCCCAATTGAGCCGCTGAGATTTTCTCGATTTAAGGAAAGGGTGAGTACCTGATGAAAGCAAATCGAGTTTTTACAACCATTGATACACACACGGGCGGAAACCCCACGAGGACATTGATTAGTGGACTCCCAGAGCTAAAAGGAGCGACAATGTCCGAAAAAATGCTTCATATGCAAAAGGAATATGACTGGATCCGCAAGCTCCTGATGAATGAACCAAGAGGACATGACGTCATGTCAGGAGTACTCTTGACAGATCCATGTCATCCGGAAGCAGATATCGGTGTTATATATATCGAAACCGGCGGATATTTGCCAATGTGCGGACATGACACAATCGGTGTTTGTACAGCATTGGTTGAAGCGGGGCTAATACCTGTTCAAGAGCCAGTAACTGCGATAAAAATTGATACACCAGCCGGCCTTGTTAAGGCAGAGATTAAGGTAGAGAACGGAAAAGCAAAAGAGGTTTCCTTCTGTAATGTCCCGGCCTTCCTGTTAAAGAGTGTCTCTGTTGATGTTGAGGGAATTGGAATCGTTGAGGCAGATATTGCTTATGGAGGCAACTTCTATGGAATCATTGATGCCCAATCTGTTGGATTAGAACTGACACCGGAGAATTCTTCAAAAATCATTGAAAAGGCTATCAAAATTAGAAATACAATTAACGAAAAAACGGATGTCGTTCATCCGCAATATCCATTTATTCGCAGTCTGACCCATATTGAGTTTTTCACTGAGCCAACCCATGAAGAAGCAGATGTGAAAAATACGGTTGTTGTCCCTCCTGGCGGGATTGATCGTTCACCATGCGGTACAGGCACTTCGGCTAAATTATCTGTCCTCTATTCCAAAAAGGAGATAGGGATCAAAGAAGAATTTGTACATGAGAGTATAGTTGGCTCTTTATTCCGCGGAGAAATACTTGAAATAGCAGATGTTCAGGGTGTAGAGGCTGTTATTACAAGAATCACAGGTTCAGCCTGGCTAATGGGAATGCACCGGTTCTTTTATAACGAGGAAGACCCGCTTAAAGAGGGCTTTTTACTTATTCCCCCAATGGAACATGAAATGGAGGATGTGAAATGAAAATTCAAAAGTCTTACACAGCAACTGATGTACACGTAGCAGGTGAGGCATATCGAATTATTAAGGATGGCCCACTTATTCATTATTCAAGTATACAGGAGCTGAATGAGCAATTTTCGCTTGCCTATGAGGAGGAAATTAATTTTCTTTTAAATGAGCCCCGCGGATTTGCTGGACTAATGGGTTGTCTGGTCGTTCCGCCTTTTAAAAGCGAAGCCGATGCAGCTGTTATTTTTTTCGACCATAACGGAACCGTTCCGCTGCAATATGGCGGAATCGCTGCTGTCATAACCGCATTATTAGAGTGTGGCCAGCTAAAGGCCAAGTCTTCAGGTGAATACATACTTGAAACAATCAGCGGTGTTATTGGTGTCGCTGCAACGATGAAAGATGATGAAGTGAAATTAGTTAAATTAAAAAACGAGCCATGCCAGGTTATGCAAACCAAAGTGCCAGTGTCTTATTTAGATTTAAAGACAGAAGTATCTCTAGTCCAAGCCGATCATCTTTATGCGATTTTTGATAAAGCAGAGCTGCCTTTTGAGATTGAGATGGAGGACCTTCCAGTCATAAATCAATGGGGGCAGAAGGTGATTGAAGCCTTAGAAGGCAAACATGCCTTCAGCAGAGTGATCTTGATGGATCATTCGCAAAAAAATGAAGGCAAAATCAAAACGGTAACCTTCCGTCCGGATTGTTATATTGTGCGTTCTCCAGGATTTGGAACTCTAGCTGCCTGTTGCAGCTATCTAATAGAAAATGGTGATATACCTCCTGATAGCCCAATTGAAAATGAAAGCATTTTCAACGGCAAATTGACAGCCGAGCTTTCAGCACAATTTGAAGCAGGTTACGAGTTTAGTTTTTCAGCCCGCGGATTTATTACGGGTATGCAGACATATGTATTAGACCCGGCAGATCCATTATTCGCAGGGTTTTTATTAAAATAAGAAACTATTAAAAATAGGGAGGAAAATTAAAATGACTGCAATTAGAGGAGCTTATCCAGTATTAATTACACCAATGACACAGGAGCAGGAAATTGATTGGGGCGGAGTAAAGAATAATGTCAATTACTTTGTCGATCAAGGTGTGGCAGGTATCGTCATCAATGGTAGTACTGGTGAATTTGTCAGTCTGTCAAGAGAAGAAAAATACCAGATGGTAGAAACGGTTATGAAGGAAGCCGGCGGCCGCATCCCTGTTATCGTGGGTACTGCTGCGGAAACAACAAGGGAAACAATTGAGTATACAAAGCAAGCTGAAGTACATGGAGCTGATGCTGCTTTAATCATTAACCCTTTTTACATGAAGCCAAAGGAAAATGAAATTTACCATCATTTTAAAGAGGTATCCAGCAGTGTCAATCTTCCAATCATGCTTTATAACAACCCATTTACTTCCGGTGTAAATATGAGCGCAGATTTAATGCTTCAAATTGGCAAGGATTGCGAAAATGTGACTCACATTAAAGAATCAAGCGGTGAAATCAGCAAGGTGAGAGATCTTGCAAGAAAAGGCAAAGGAGATTTTGAAGTATTCTGCGGTGCTGAAGAGCTTGTAATGGAGTCCTACTTGGTTGGAGCAACTGGGTGGATTTCTGTTGCAGGAAATATCGTGCCAAAGCTGGTTACAGATATGTATAACCACTTCCAAAAAGGTGAGTTTGAAGAAGCTTGGTCCATCAATGATCGTATTTTACCACTGTGCGCGTTCCTTGAAGGATCTGGAAAGTATGTGCAAATTGTGAAGAGAGCCATGGAATTGACTGGCCAGGCTGGCGGGCCTGCGCGGTACCCTCGTTTAGGCCTATCACCGGAGGAAGATCAAAAGCTAAAAGACCTGCTTGCAAGTTTAGAGACAGTAAAAAACTAAAATAGTGAAGGAGTGAGAACATGCAAGCGACAAATTATAATCTGAAACCAAAAGTTCAAGAATTCCTGGAAGGTGTGAAAGGATTATACATTAACGGCAGCTATGTACCGGCGCTTAGTGGTAAAACGTTTCCCGTCGTTAATCCGGCAAACGAAGAGGTCATTGCGGAAGTAAGTGAAGCGCAAGAGGATGATATTAACGCTGCGGTAGCTGCTGCAAGGAAAGCATTTGATGAAGGCGAATGGACAAAGATGGATGCCGCAGAACGCTCTCATCTAATCTATAAATTTGCGGATCTCTTAGAAGAAAATCGGGAAGAACTCGCTCAACTGGAATCATTGGATAACGGAAAGCCCTGCAGGGTCGCTTTGGCAGATGATGTTGACGGAACAATCCAGCATTTTAGATATTACGCAGGCTGGGCCACAAAAATATTTGGCAAGACAACTCAGGTTTCAAAGAATTATGTAACCTATACGGTACACGAACCGGTTGGGGTTGTAGGCCAAATTATTCCATGGAACTTCCCGCTCGCCATGGCTGCCTGGAAGCTCGGAGCTGCACTTGCAGTCGGATGTACGGTTGTGATTAAACCGGCAACTGAGACACCATTATCTCTTCTCTACGCAGGTAAGCTATTTAAAGAAGCAGGGTTCCCGGATGGTGTTGTGAATATTGTTCCGGGATCGGGCAGGATTGCGGGAGAAGCGATTACTGCACATAAAGATGTCGATAAGATAGCATTCACAGGATCAACGGCTGTCGGAAAAGAAGTAATGAAAAAAGCTGCAGATCAAATTAAAGGTGTTACGCTGGAGCTTGGCGGAAAATCGCCAGCCATTGTTTTAGAAGATGCTAATCTTGAGGAAGCAATTGAAGGGGTATTTAACGGAACGATGTACAATCATGGACAAAACTGCAGTGCCTGTACACGTGTATTTGTCCAGAGAAACATATATGATCATGTAGTAAAAGCCTTAGCAGAACGGGCGAAAGCAATGAAGCTGGGGGATGGAATGAACCCCGAAACGGATATGGGCCCGCTTGTGTCAGCCAAACAGCATCGAACTGTTCTTAATTATATAGAACAAGGGAAGGAAGAAGGGGCGCGACTCGTGACAGGCGGGAATAAAGGATTTGAAAAAGGATATTTTGTACAGCCAACCATTTTTGCTGACGTACAAGATCATATGGTTATTGCACGTGAAGAAATCTTTGGTCCGGTCATGTCCATTTTCGTTTTCGATACGATTGATGAGGTCATTAAACGGGCGAACGATAGTGACTATGGTTTAGCTGCAAGTGTCTGGACAGAAAGTATGAAAAAGGGGCATTACATTGCAAGCAAGCTGCAATCAGGTACAGTCTGGATTAATGATTTTGGACTTGAATGGGAAACAATGCCTTTCGGCGGCTACAAACAATCAGGAATCGGCCGCGAAATGGGTGGAGAGTATGGCCTGCAGAACTATACGGAAGTGAAAAGTGTATTTGTTAACATCAAGCATGATGAGTTTTTATAAGGACCAATGGGACAAACTGGGCACGGATTGATGGGAGTGGGACAGTGTTTTGTCCCATTCTGCCTGTATTTATCTGAATATTACTAATTTACAGATTGGAAGAGATGGAACTATCTACTTAAAGTATAAAAAGGTGGGATAAGATGGAAGAATTAGTGAATAAAGCGTCGGGGATGGTTTGGAGCCTTGGATTGGTAGCTTTCGCGCTTGGTGCTGGATTGTTCTTTTCCATTATGACACGCTTTGTGCAATTTAGATATTTTAAGGAAATGATTAAACTTCTTTTTGAAAAGGGTAACCCAGAATCCGGTGTGTCTTCTTTCCAGGCGTTTTCAATGGCTTTAGCCGGCCGTGTCGGTATTGGAAATATTGCCGGGGTTGCTACTGCGATTGCATTTGGCGGTCCGGGAGCGGTTTTCTGGATGTGGATCATGGCTTTATTAGGAGGAGCAAGTTCCTTTATTGAATCCACTCTTGCTCAAATCTATAAAGTAAAAGATGGTAATCAATACCGGGGCGGAACTCCTTATTTTATTGAAAAAGGTTTAAATATGAAATGGTTCGCAGTATTTGTGGCGATTGTTGTTACCCTCAGCTACGGAATTTTAGTTCCAGGTATTCAGGCCAATACGATTGCTGTTGGATTTGAAAATACCATTGGTCTCAATAAAAGCATCACTGGAATCATTCTTGTTGTATTACTCGGCATCATTATTTTTGGCGGCGTTAAGCGAATTGCCAATGTTGCGGAAAAAGTTGTCCCTTTTATGGCCTTAGGGTATGTGGTTATCACCTTTGTTCTTTTATTTGCAAATGCAGCAGAAATTCCAGCAATGCTTTGGCTGATTATTTCCAGTGCATTTGGTGCAAACGAAATGTTCGGCGGTATTATCGGTGCAGCGATTGCATGGGGCGTTAAGAGAGCCGTATTCTCTAACGTTGCTGGTGTAGGGGAAGGGACTTATAGTTCAGCCGCAGCAGATGTATCCCATCCGGCAAAGCAAGGTCTTGTTCAAGCGTTCTCTGTTTATATTGATACCATCATTGTTTGTACAGCTACTGCACTTATGATTTTAATTACCGGCATGTACAGCGTTACTCCAGAAGGAAAGCAGCCGATTGTTGAAAATATCCAGGGTGTAGAAGCTGGACCAATGTGGACACAGGCGGCCGTTGAGAGCGTTATCCCTGGATTTGGCGGTTTGTTTGTTGCAATTGCTATCTTCTTCTTTGCCTTTACAACTCTGATGGCTTACTACTATATTTCTGAAACAACCCTTGTTTACCTTGGCAGAAAGAGAAGGCTAAAAGGGCTTAAAGCAGGCTTGATGATTGTTTTCTTAGGAATGATCTACTTGGGAAGTGTCGAAAATGCATCCCTATTATGGGCGCTCGGAGACTTTGGATTCGGAAGCATGGCCTGGCTTAACTTAGTCGCTATTCTTTTCCTGACTAAAACAGCCTTAAAAGTATTTAAAGATTATGAAGAACAGAGGAAAGCAGGCATTGAACCAGTCTTCGATCCTGTTAAACTTGGCATTAAAGGTGCAGATTTCTGGGAAGAGAAAGCGAAAGAAAGGAATTCAAAAGGCAAGAAGGCAATTTAAGAGAAATACAGCCGGAAACAAAGAACACATTCCATTTTAAATTCTTATTGCACATGGTGGCAGCTTCACTGATAACTGCTGGAGCCCAAGTTGGGAAAAGCCGGTCCTCCAGGCTGTCACCATGTTTATTTCAGCAGCTGGATTCCCAATCCTCACTTACTAAAGATGATACATAAAATAATTTTCGAGAAAGCTGACATCTTATGCTTCTATAAAATATCAAAAGAGGTCTCCTCATTATATCCAGACGACGATTAATAGATTTCCTCAGCCAAACTGCCGCTTAATTTCCGAAGTAAACACCATCACCGCTAAATCAACGCAATAAACCTTTAAAACATAACCGTGATAAGATTTCCAATAAAAAATCCCGCTTAAAAATAGTATTGTCATTTCTTCCCTTCTCCATAGGCTTGTTCGTGTGATATACTACTTTAGTTACTAACATTTATGGAGGATTTCATGAGTAAAGACTCTAAAGCTAGACACCAAAAGGGAAAGTTACTGTCATTTATCCCGAATGGTGAGTACTATTTTTCCAAAGGGATTAAGGCGTACCACCGCAGGGATTTTCATAAAGCGAAGAAATATTTAATGCGGGCTATGCAGCTTGAGCCGGGTGAACCGATGATTGTCTGCCAGCTTGCAATTGTTCATTCAGAAATGGGTGAGTATCAGGAGTCGAATCAGCTGCTTCATATGATATTGGAAGAGCTTGATGAGGATATGTCGGAATGCCATTATTTCCTTGCCAACAACTATGCTCATATGGGCCTTTTTAAAGATGCTTATACACATGCCAATACGTATCTGGATTTAGATCAGGATGGAGAGTTTACGGAAGATACAGAGGATCTGCTGGAGCTTCTTACGCTTGAAGCGGATGATCTGGATGACGAGCTGTACGAGCAGGATGATTTGATTACGAAGCAGGAACATGCACGGGAATTACTGGAGTCCGGCCATTTTCCAAAAGCGGTTGAGATTCTGAACTCTGTTATTGATGAGTATCCTGAGTATTGGTCCGCATACAATAATTTGGCCCTGGCGTATTTTTACCTGGGAGAAGTGCAAAAGGCGTCAGATATTTTAGAGAAGGTACTGGAAGAAAATCCGGGTAATCTTCATGCGCTCTGCAACAAGCTGGTCTTTGCTTTTTACGAGCGGGATTTCCGGCAGGTGCGCTTGTTAAAAGAAGCTCTGAAAAAGATTAAGCCGCTTTCGGTTGAACATCAGTTCAAGCTGGGTGCGACTTTCGCTCTGACCGGCGAGTATGAGGCTTCCTTTGCATGGCTTCGCAAGCTTCAGAAGAAGGGCTTTGAAGGGGATGGACCATTTTATTACTGGCTATCCTATTCCGCCTATTTCACAGGGCGTGAAGAGCTGGCGAAATCAGCATGGAAGAAGGCAATTGAAATTAATCCGGAAAAAGAAGGCTTCGAGCCCTGGAATGATGAAAAGGTAACCAGCAGCGGCTTTGAAGACCATTACTCTTCCATATTGAAAAAGCTGGAAAGCGACTATATTGAAGAGCGGTTATTCGGCCTCTTCCTAACATCCGTATCCAGCAGAAGAGATGAAATTCTCACCTCTGAAGCTATTTTACAAAACAATAAGTTTTCAGCTGTGGAGAAGGAGTACCTTTCTTTCGTTAAAACTGAGCAGGAACCGCCTGCCCAGGTTCAGGCTGCGCACGAAACAGCCCAGCTGTTTTATGAAAATTTCCACCCGATCGGCACGGTGGAAGCTGGACTGTATTTAATGTGGTTTACTATTTTTGCAGAATTGACAAATAACCGGCAAAATATTAAAAACAAAAATGCCTGGGCTGCAGCCATTGAGTATGTTTGGCATAAGCTTCGGAACGAAAAGGTTTCCCAGTCAAACATTGCAGGAAGATACGGCATTTCCGCTTCGACGATGGGCAAATATGTAAAATCGGTGAATGACCGCCTTCAGTGAGCAGATATTTGGACGGAACACGTGCCAATTTTATAGGATAACAGTAAGAAGGTCATACTATAATATGCGTACTTATAAAGTGTTTGATTAATTACTGGATTTCTGATTACTTAAGGAGTGAATCGCAGTGACTGAAGAAAAAATTTATGATGTCATTATCGCTGGCGCAGGACCGGCAGGGATGACTGCTGCTGTATATACATCTCGTGCAAATTTGTCTACTCTAATGATCGAACGCGGTGTTCCGGGCGGACAAATGGCCAATACAGAAGAAGTGGAAAACTATCCTGGTTTTGGCCATATTTTAGGGCCGGATTTATCCACGAAAATGTTCGATCATGCGAAGAAGTTTGGCGCTGAATATGCGTATGGAGATATTAAAGAAATCATTGACGGCGAAGAATACAAAACGGTTGTTGCCGGATCGAAACAATATAAAACACGCTCAGTCATTATTTCTACTGGTGCCGAGTACAAAAAGCTTGGTATTCCTGGTGAGAAAGAGCTTGGCGGACGCGGCGTATCCTATTGTGCAGTCTGTGATGGAGCATTCTTTAAAGGCAAAGAGCTTGTGGTTGTCGGCGGCGGTGACTCTGCTGTTGAGGAAGGCGTATATTTGACGCGTTTCGCCTCAAAAGTGACTATCGTTCATAGACGGGACCAGCTTCGTGCGCAGGCGATCCTGCAGCAGCGTGCGTTCGACAATGACAAAATTGACTTCATCTGGAACACGACAGTGAAGGAAGTTAACGATAAGGACGGAAAAGTGGGAAGCGTAACACTTGTTTCTGCTGAAACCGGCGAAGAAAGAGAATTCAAGGCAGATGGTGTATTCATCTATATCGGCATGGTTCCCCTTTCCAAGCCATTTGAAAGCCTTGGCATCACGAACAGCAATGGCTATATCGAAACAAACGAAAGAATGGAAACAAAGGTGGAAGGCATTTTTGCAGCAGGAGATATCCGCGAAAAATCTCTTCGCCAAATCGTTACAGCTACAGGTGATGGAAGCATCGCTGCCCAAAGCGCTCAGCACTATGTGGAAGAATTAATGGAAAGCCTGAAAGAGAAGAAATAATTTTTAGAAAAAATAGCCACTGGTTGAAAAGTTTTACAAAAAGTCATGCGGTTTTAATTCTCCTGTAACCTTGATGAAATAAAAATCGGGTAGTATAGGAATAGAAATTGACCCCCTTTTAAAGATATAATCCTTTTTAAAGCACAGGCCCATGCCTGTGCTCTTTTTTTGCGTAAATACAGTGTGTTTTGAATAAGTTTTTTAGAAATCTGTATTCATTGTGGCTCTAAGACAAAAATAGTATAATGAAAAGAATAAGAAAAGTACGTTAGCCAGCCTTAACTTTCATGAAAAAGGCGGCAGCGGTATGATTTTGGAAATTAGAGGTGAAATGTGTTGCAGCGAGTCACGAACTGTGTGTTACTGAAAGACGATAAAGTATTGCTTTTACAAAAGCCTAGAAGAGGCTGGTGGGTGGCCCCGGGCGGAAAGATGGAGCCGGGTGAATCAGTGAGGGACTCGTGCATACGTGAGTTCAGGGAAGAAACAGGCATCTATCTGCGCAATCCGAATATTAAGGGCATTTTTACGTTCATCATGAAGGATGGCGAAAAGGTTGTACAGGAGTGGATGATGTTTACTTTTCTGGCTACAGCTTCTGATGGGCTGAACCTGGATGAATCAGAGGAAGGCAAGCTTCGCTGGCATCCGTTTTCAGAGATAAAGAATCTGCCGATGGCTGCCGGTGATTCGCATATTCTGGAGTATATGATTCATGGCCAGGGAATGATTTATGGAACATTTACGTATACGCCGGATTTTGAATTACTTAGTTACAGGCTGGATCCAAGCTGAATTTGACAGATACAGGGGGAAACAAAAATGAGTACGGGTGCAGTTAATGATACTCAAATGGTGATTATTACGGGAATGTCAGGGGCAGGGAAAACAGTAGCCATCCAAAGCTTTGAAGATCTTGGCTTCTTCTGTGTAGACAATTTGCCGCCGACGCTGCTTCCTAAATTCCTTGAACTTATGAAGGAATCCGGGAATAAAATGAATAAGGTGGCATTGGTGATGGATTTGCGCGGCCGTGAGTTTTTTGACCACCTGTTTAAGGCGCTCGATGAATTGTCCGAGACATCCTGGGTCACTCCGCAGATTTTATATCTTGATGCGGATGATTCGACACTCGTCAGAAGATATAAAGAAACAAGACGATTCCATCCCCTTGCACCATCGGGATTGCCTCTTGAAGGCATCAAGCTTGAGCGGGAGCTGCTCGAAGAATTAAAAGGCAGAGCCCGGCTGATTTATAATACATCACAAATGAAACCGAGGGAATTGCGCGAGAAAATTCTTACGGAATTCTCATTGAATAAAAAAACCATATTTACGGTTAACGTCATGTCTTTTGGCTTTAAGCATGGAATTCCAATTGATGCCGACCTGGTATTCGATGTCCGGTTCCTTCCGAATCCCCATTATATTGAACATATGAGGCCGAAGACAGGATTAGATGAAGAGGTGTCAGGCTATGTGCTGAAATGGACGGAAACCAGTAAATTTCTTGAGAAGGTTACGGAGCTGCTGAGCTTTATGCTTCCGCATTATAAGCGGGAAGGGAAGGCTCAATTGGTGGTGGCAATTGGATGTACGGGAGGCCAGCACCGTTCGGTAGCGCTGACGGAATATATTGCAGACTACTTCAGCAAGGATTACAATACAGCAATTACCCACCGTGACATCGACAGGAGAAAGGAAAACATCAAATGAACCGACAGCCAAGAATCGTCATCATCGGCGGAGGAACGGGGCTGCCTGTCCTCTTAAGGGGACTGAAGCAGTACCCTGTTGATATTACTGCCATTGTGACAGTAGCCGATGATGGCGGCAGCTCAGGAAGATTGCGAAATGATCTTCATATCCCGCCACCCGGTGACATCCGCAATGTGCTGGCCGCTCTTTCAGACGTAGAGCCGCTCATTGAGGAGATGTTCCAGCACCGCTTTGCGACATCCAATGAATTGTCCGGGCACTCGCTTGGCAATTTAATTCTCGCGGCAATGACTTCGATTACAGGAAATTTTGTTCATGCGATTCAGGAAATGAGCAAGGTGTTAAATGTAAGGGGAAAGGTGCTGCCGGCTGCGAACCAGAGTGTGGTCCTTCACGCTGAAATGGAAGACGGGACTATCGTATCGGGAGAATCAAAGATTCCTTATTCCGGCAAAAAAATCAAGCGGGTATTTTTAACTCCTAAAAATATTAAAGCCCTGCCTGAATCACTGCAGGCAATCAGACAGGCTGACATGATCATCATTGGCCCTGGAAGCTTATATACAAGTATTCTTCCAAACTTGCTTGTTCCCAGGCTCGGACGTGAGGTCTGTCAAGCGAAAGCAAAAAAAGTCTATATATGCAATTTAATGACACAGGCAGGCGAGACGCTCGATTATACAGCAAGTGACCATGTAAAAGCACTTTATGATCATATGAGCTGTGCTTTTATTAATACCATCCTGGTAAACAATGAAGAAATTCCTGCCCATATTCAGGAGCGGTACAGCGAGGAAATGGCGAGGCCTGTTGTGTATGATACAGGTGCTCTTGCCGAATTGGGCCTTGATATTATGCACGGTGAAATTGTCAGCCACGAAGGCGGGATCATACGCCATGATACAAAAGAGGTTGCCCAAATGCTTTATAATTTAATTTTACATGAAACCAATAGGCGTTTTAACGCGTAATATAAAGATGTAAAAGGGCTTTTGCCAGTAAAAAATAAACTGTGCATACGTTTGCTCAGTGAAGAATATCTTTTTATATATCTCTGGCTAAGCACTTTTACGGATAGGGGGTGAAGGGATGTCTTTCGCTTCGGAAACGAAAAAAGAATTGACGAACCTGGAATTAAAAGACTGCTGCGGCAAAGCGGAATTGTCCGCCTTGATCCGGATGAATGGTTCACTTTCTTTTTCCAGCCGGAAATTGATCGTTGATATTCAGACGGAAAATGCAGCCATTGCAAGAAGGATTTACACGCTGATTAAAAGGAATTACAGCGTTCAGGTCGAGCTCCTGGTCCGGAAAAAAATGCGGCTGAAAAAGAACAATGTATATATTGTCAGGCTGTCGGAACAGGCCAGCATGATTCTAGATGACCTGAAAATTTTAAGTGAGGGATTCGTATTTACACACGATATCTCCAAAGAGCTCATAAAAAAGAAATGCTGTAAGCGTTCTTATCTGCGCGGTGCATTCCTTGCCGGGGGATCGGTTAATAATCCGGAAACCTCCTCCTATCATCTGGAGATCGCTTCACTTTACAAGGAGCATAACGACTCCCTTTGTGAACTGATGAATACGTTCGGGCTGAACAGCAAAACGCTTGAACGGAAAAAAGGCTATATCACGTATTTAAAGGAAGCCGAAAAAATAACGGAATTCCTGAATATTGTCGGGGCACACGCATCTCTGCTCCGGTTTGAAGACATCCGGATTGTCCGCGATATGAGAAACTCGGTCAATCGGCTCGTGAATTGTGAAACAGCGAACTTAAACAAAACCATCGGGGCGGCCTTGCGGCAAGTGGAGAATATCCGGTTTATTGACCAGACGGTTGGACTTCAGGTTTTGCCCGACAAACTGAGGGAAATAGCCGAATTGCGTGTAGCATACCAGGATGTCACCTTAAAAGAGCTTGGGGAAATGGTCTCAGGCGGAAATATCAGCAAATCAGGCATTAATCACCGATTAAGAAAAATAGATGAAATCGCTGAAAAACTCAGAGCAGGCAGCACCATAGATGCTCACTAATAGAGGCATCAGCAGGGAGGAGATATACAATGGCAGAAAAACAGGTAGAAGTTAAGCTGAAGACAGGATTGCAGGCCCGTCCGGCAGCATTGTTCGTACAAGAGGCCAATCGGTTTTCATCGGACATTTTCCTGGAGAAGGATGGAAAGAAGGTAAATGCGAAAAGCATTATGGGGCTAATGAGCCTGGCTGTAAGCTCAGGATCAGTCATTACCCTGAAGGCTGAGGGGAACGACGAAAACGAAGCCCTCGAAGCGCTGGCAAATTATATTCAGAAGGAAAACTAAAACAACTCGCATCGGGAAGATGCGAGTTGTTTTTTATGTCTTTTAATTATCCTTCTTCTCATCTAGAGAGTTTCTGGTAATGATCTGGTCAACCAAACCGTATTCAAGAGCTCTCTCAGCTGTCATAAAGTTATCGCGGTCTGTATCTTTTGCAATGACTTCAAGCGGCTGTCCAGTACGCTCTGAAAGGATCGTGTTTAATTTTTCGCGAAGGAAAAGGATGCGCTTTGCAGCGATTTCAATTTCAGTCGCCTGTCCCTGTGCACCGCCAAGTGGCTGGTGAATCATAACTTCAGCGTTTGGAAGAGCAAAACGCTTTCCTTTTTCACCCGCTGCAAGAAGGAATGCACCCATGGATGCAGCCATACCGATACAAATGGTTTGTACCTTTGGCTTGATGAATTGCATCGTATCATAAATAGCCATACCGGCTGTAATGCTTCCGCCAGGGCTATTAATGTAAATGGAAATGTCCTTTTCAGGGTTTTCTGCTTCAAGGAATAACAGCTGGGCAACAATGGAGTTTGCCACATTATCATCAATTCCGCTTCCGAGCATAATGATGCGGTCTTTTAAAAGGCGGGAGTAAATATCATAAGCACGCTCCCCGCGATTTGTTTGTTCAATAACTGTAGGGATTAAGTTCATTTTCCAATTCCTCCTTCAAGATAAGGTCAACATACATGATGAACAAGCATGTTCTTCCAAGTAAAGAAAATTTTTTAACTCCTATGTATTATCATGATACACTGATGGTCAATTAAGGTCAAACGAATCGCATGGAAATAGCCACGGATTCGTTCGACACTTTTTTCTGTGCTGTGCTATCTCATTCCATGATACCCATTGTTCCGATTTTTAAAACTAAAAGGAGGCTTGCAAAGTGAATAAACATAGCATATAATTAGTTATCGTAGCGGCTGATCGCCTGGTCAGCCGATTAATAAAATCTATGCCCTCGTGGTGCAACGGATAGCACGTGAGATTCCGGTTCTTAAGATGTGGGTTCGATTCCTGCCGAGGGCGCTAGCAAAACTCCTTGTCTGATATGGACAGGGAGTTTTTTATATTTTAGGCTATACGTAAATAAATCCAGCCCATACGCCCATAAAAATATTTATCTGAAAGTAAATGGGCCATATCCGCAAATAAAATTCCTCTATCCGCACCTAAATTTAAGCCTGAAGTTAAAAATCCGCAGGTTTCACCATAAAAAATGAATATTCCCCCCTCAGCAATGCATATTGTGAAGTATTCAGAAAGAAGTGCCGGTGCGACTGGCAATTGCCAGGATATTTCCATACAACATTTTCTGTGAATATTGTAAAATGGGGACAGGGGGAATGTACGATGAATTTGAAAGCTGGGTTATGGCAGCAGCAGACAATGAAATTAACAATGACACAGGAGCTGACGCAGGCGATTGCCCTTCTGCAATACAGCACACAGGAGCTTTCTGCTTTCCTGGAAAGCAAGGCGCTTGAAAATCCCCTTTTAAAAGTAGAGTCCGGTCATGTCCAGACGATGGATCCCCGTTATGACCGTGTCAAACCGACGAGGATAAAAGCCGAAAAAGATAAAATAAATTGGATTGAGCAGATTGGCTGCGGAAAGACCGTGCTGCTTGATGAATATTTGAAATCTCAGCTTCATTTGAAATTAAACAGGGATGAACAAAAAGTGATTGAGCATCTTATTGACAGCCTTGATGAAAACGGTTACTTCCGGGCGGATCTAAAGGCGTCAGCCGATTCTCTTAAGATGCCCCTTGAGAAAGTGGAGCAGATGCTTGAAGAACTTCAGGAACTCGAGCCTGCCGGCGTTGGAGCAAGGAATCTTCAGGAGTGCCTGTCCCTGCAGCTCAAGAGATTGCCGGAAGAGAATGAGCTGGCTGAAATGATTATAGATGAATACTTTACCCTTTTTGCTGAGAAGAAATGGAAAGAAATCGCAAAACAGCTCGGTGTGGAGCTTAAGGACATACAGGCAGTATTCGACCTTGTTCAGACCTTGAATCCAAGGCCTGCTTCATCCTTCCAAAGTGAAAAATCCGCCTATATAACACCGGATGTGATTATTCAGTGGGATGGCAGCTCTTTTTCTGTCAGTGTGTTTGATGAAGTGCTTCCTAAAATCAGTTTTAATGAACCTTATTATAAAAAGTTCTCGGCTAGTGGTGATCGAAATGTGAGCCGCTTCCTGCAGGAAAAGCAGCAGGATTATCAGTGGATTATAAGAAGCATTGAGCAAAGGAAAGAGACTCTTGCAAATGTGACTCTTAAAATCGTTGAAAAGCAGCAGGACTTTTTCATTAAAGGCCCTGCATATCTGAAGCCGATGACGATGAAGGAAATATCAGATGAACTCGACATTCATGAATCAACAGTGAGCAGGGCTGTCCGGGAAAAATATGCGCAAACGCCATTTGGGACGTATGAGCTGAGATCGTTCTTCTCCAGCACGATCAAAACGACATCTGATGAGAATACGTCTTCACAGCAGGTCAAGACGATTATTGGTAAAATGATAGAAAAAGAAAATAAACAAAAGCCTTTATCCGATCAGGAGCTTGTGAAGCTGCTGAAGGAACAAGAGGGGATGGTAGTCAGCAGAAGGACGATTGCAAAATATCGGGATCAGCTGGGCATCCCGTCATCATCCAAACGGAAAAGGTATGACTGACAAAGGAGATTTGCTGATTGAAACAGCCAGAGTTAGTGTTTTACACACGCAGCAGATGCCCGCTGTGTGATAAAGCTAAGAGTGTATTAGTTGAATTGGAGAAAGAATATGAATTTACGTTAATTGAAAAAGATATTGATGAGAGCGATGACCTGACTGAGAAGTACGGACTCATGATTCCGGTTGTTGAAATTGATGGGCGTGAAGTGCAGTTCGGGCATATTGATCCCATTACAGTAGGTGAAGCGCTTACAGAAAAAAACTGAGTTTTATCAGTTGATTTCAATACTCACTCTTGCTATTATTGAGGAGAAGCAAGGGTGATTTTTTTTACGGTAAGTGGGACATAATATGTCTATGCGGGACAAAAAATGACCACATATGATGAAGGAGCTTTCCGGATGTACTCACTAATTGATATTCAAAAAAGATTATTGCCTGATATGCTTGCGGTTATGCAGAAGCGTTATGGGATTCTTCATTATATAGGGCTGATGGAGCCGGTTGGAAGAAGAAGCCTTGCAGTCAGTATGGGTTTGACGGAAAGAGTGCTGAGAAGTGAGGTTGAATTTCTAAAAGACCAGAACCTGATCCGCATTTCAAGTACAGGAATGAGCCTTTCTTCCGATGGCAAAGAATTACTCGAAGCTCTTGAAGGAATAATGAGAGATATTTCGGGTATAGCCGTAATGGAGCAGGAATTATCACGAAAGCTTGGCATACGCCAGGCGATCATTGTTTCCGGAAACAGCGATGAATCTCCATGGGTGAAGCAGGAGCTTGGCAGAGCCACAGCAATGTGTATGAAATCAAGGCTCAAAGGAAAAAATATCATCGCAGTTACCGGCGGATCCACAATGGCAGCCGTAGCGGAGATGCTGACTCCTGATCTTGCTGAACGCGATTGGCTGTTTGTGCCGGCGCGTGGCGGAATAGGCGAAGATGTTAAAAACCAGGCTAACACCATTTGTGCCAAAATGGCTGATCATACTGATTCCAGGCACCGTGTCCTGTATGTGCCGGACCAGGTAAGCAGGGAGATGTATGAAAGCATTATTAAAGAACCCAATATTAAAGAAGTAATCACCCAGATCAAATCGGCTAGCATGGTTCTGCACGGGATTGGGGACGCTATTACAATGGCGGAACGCCGCAAAACCAGTGAAGAAGATTTGGTTAAAATCAAGCAAGCCAAAGCAGTCGGTGAATCATTTGGCTATTACTTCAACGAAGGCGGCGAGGTTGTACATAAGGTTCAGACCATCGGCCTTCAGCTGGATGACCTATCTCAAATTGAACATGTCATTGCAGTGGCAGGCGGCTCCACAAAGGCAAAAGCCATCGCTGCATACATGAAACGGGCACCATCCTCTACCATTTTAGTGACAGATGAAGGTGCAGCAAAACAGTTGATAAAAGGGTAATCCCTTTTCAAATATAAAATCTACCTTTTCAAGGAGGAAATAATCATGGCAGTTAAAGTTGGTATTAACGGATTTGGAAGAATCGGGCGCGTTGTTTTCCGTGCAGCTCTTAAAAACCCTAACGTAGAGGTTGTAGCAGTAAATGACCTTACAGATGCAAACATGCTGGCACACCTTTTAAAATACGATTCCGTACACGGAACTCTAAATGAAGAAGTAACAGTTGACGGCGATTATCTTGTTGTTGGCGGCCATAAAGTAAAAGTTATTGCAGAGCGCGATCCTGCTCAATTAGGATGGGGAGATCTTGGCGTAGAAGTAGTAGTAGAATCTACTGGACGTTTCACAAAGCGTGCTGACGCTGCGAAACATCTTGAAGCTGGTGCTAAGAAAGTAATCATCTCAGCTCCTGCATCTGACGAAGATATCACAGTTGTTATGGGTGTTAACCACGAGAAATATGATGCTGCAAACCATCATGTAATCTCTAATGCTTCTTGTACAACAAACTGCCTGGCTCCATTTGCAAAAGTATTGAACGACAGCTTCGGCATCAAACGCGGTATGATGACAACTGTTCACTCATATACAAATGACCAGCAAATCCTTGACTTGCCTCACAAGGACTACCGCCGTGCACGTGCAGCAGCAGAAAACATCATTCCTACAACTACTGGAGCTGCAAAAGCAGTATCTCTAGTATTGCCTGAACTAAAAGGCAAATTGAACGGTGGAGCTATGCGTGTTCCAACTCCAAACGTTTCTCTTGTAGACCTTGTTGCTGAGCTTGACAAAGACGTAACTGCTGAAGAAGTAAACAATGCTCTTAAAGCAGCTGCTGAAGGCGATCTGAAAGGCATCCTTGCATACAGCGAAGAGCCATTAGTATCTGGAGACTACAACGGAAACCCTGCATCTTCTACAATCGATGCACTTTCTACTATGGTTATGGAAGGCAACATGGTAAAAGTAATCTCTTGGTATGATAACGAATCTGGTTACTCTAACCGTGTAGTTGACCTTGTTGATTACATCGCTCAAAAAGGACTTTAATTTTCACAAAAATATTCGTTTTGCGAAGCATTCATAAGATGAATTTTTTCTCCGGAAAAACACCTCAACTTGTTGGATATTCAATTCGCTAACGTCTATAATGGATAAGGGTAAAAGGGGAGCAGGGAAACATTCCCTCTCCCTTTTGTTTTAAGTAAAACTATTTAACCGGGATGGTGCTTAGCTCCGGAACCTGGAGGCTTGAGGTCTATGAGCCGTCAGGCAAGGAGCTTCCGCTTTTCTGGTAAGGAGGTCCTTTTGCTATGAACAAAAAAAGCGTTAAAGATGTGGAGTTAAAAGGTAAGCGTGTATTCTGCCGGGTTGATTTCAATGTTCCCATGAAAGAGGGACAGGTAACAGATGAGACTCGCATCAAAGCAGCTCTTCCAACGATCGAATACTTGATGAACCAGGGTGCAAAAGTAATTTTAGCCAGCCATTTGGGCCGTCCGAAGGGTTCAGTTGTTGAAGAATTGCGTTTAACACCAGTAGCAAAGCGTTTGTCCGAGCTTCTTGGCAAAGAAGTAAAGAAGGCGGATGAAGCATATGGCGATTCTGTAAAAGCTATGGTTGACGCGTTAAGTGAAGGCGAGGTTCTTCTCCTTGAAAACGTGCGTTTCTATGCTGGCGAGGAAAAGAATGATCCTGAACTTGCAAAGGCATTTGCTGAGCTTGCAGATGTCTATGTAAATGATGCATTCGGAGCAGCACACCGTGCGCATGCTTCAACGGAAGGAATTGCGCATCATCTTCCTGCCGTATCAGGACTCCTGATGGAAAAAGAACTTGATGTACTTGGAAAAGCTCTTTCAAATCCTGAACGCCCATTTACAGCTATTATCGGCGGTGCAAAGGTGAAAGATAAGATTGGCGTAATCGAAAACCTTCTTGAAAAGGTAGACAACCTGATCATTGGCGGAGGGTTGGCTTATACATTTGTAAAAGCAAACGGCCATGAAGTAGGAAAGTCACTATTAGAAGAAGATAAAATTGACCTTGGCAAATCGTTTATGGAAAAAGCGAAAGAAAAAGGCGTGAACTTCTACATGCCTGTTGATGTCGTTGTGGCAGACGATTTTTCTGAAGAGGCCAATATTAAAACTGTAGCAATCGAAGAAATTCCTTCTGATTGGGAAGCACTTGATATCGGACCTAAAACACGCGATATCTACAGCGATGTAATCCAGAATTCAAAGCTTGTTATCTGGAACGGACCAATGGGTGTATTCGAATTAAATAAATTTGCAGGCGGTACAAGAGCAGTGGCTGAGGCTTTAGCAGAAGCAAATGATACATATTCAGTCATTGGCGGCGGCGATTCTGCAGCTGCAGTTGAAAAATTCCATCTTGCAGACCGCATGAGCCATATCTCAACAGGCGGAGGCGCTTCCCTTGAGTTTATGGAAGGAAAAGCCCTGCCTGGTGTAGTTGCTTTAAACGATAAATAATATTGGTGACAGGCACCACCCGAAATTTGTCGAATATAGGACACTAATAAAAATGCATGAAAGGACGTGCAACATGCGTAAACCAATTATCGCAGGAAACTGGAAAATGCATAAAACACTTCCGGAAGCGAAAGTCTTTCTTGAAGAAATTAACGGCTTAGTTCCTGGGAAGGAGCAGGTAGATACAGTTGTATGTGCTCCTGCCTTATTCCTTGAGCGTCTTGTCGAAAACTCAAAGGATTCAGATGTTGAAATCGGCGCCCAGAACATGCACTTTGAAGAAAACGGCGCTTTTACAGGTGAAATCAGCCCTGTGGCACTTGAAGATCTTGGGGTGAAATACGTAATCCTTGGCCATTCAGAACGCCGTGAGATGTTTAATGAGACTGATGAGGCTGTTAATAAAAAGACCTTGGCTGCATTCAAACACAACTTAACTCCAATCGTTTGTGTCGGTGAATCGCTAGAACAGCGGGAAAACGGCGAAACAATGGATCTTGTAGGCTCACAGGTTGAGAAGGCGTTAAATGGCTTAACTGAAGAGCAGGTAAAGCAGACTGTTATTGCATATGAGCCAATCTGGGCAATCGGAACTGGCAAATCTTCAACTTCAGCAGATGCGAATGAGGTATGTGCACATATCCGCTCTGTTGTTGCTAAGCAATTTTCACAGGCTGCGGCAGATGCAGTCCGCATTCAGTACGGCGGCAGCGTAAAGCCTGCAAACATTAAAGAATATATGAGCCAGCCTGATATTGATGGAGCTCTTGTTGGCGGCGCAAGCTTACAGCCTACAGACTTTCTTCAATTATTGGAGGCAGGCAAGAATGAGTAAATCTCCAGTTGCATTAATCATCTTAGATGGTTTCGCATTGCGGGGCGAGCGGATGGGAAATGCCGTTGCCCAGGCAAAGAAGCCAAACTTCGAACGTTACTGGAATACCTACCCTAACGCAACGCTGACAGCAAGCGGCGAAGCAGTAGGTCTTCCGGAAGGGCAAATGGGAAACTCGGAAGTAGGACATTTAAACATCGGTGCAGGCCGGATTGTATATCAGAGTTTAACAAGAGTGAACGTGGCCATTCGTGAAGGACAGTTTGAGAAAAACGAAACGTTCCGTTCTGCGATTGATCATGTGAAAAAGAATGGCACGGATCTTCATTTGATGGGACTTCTTTCAGATGGAGGCGTACACAGCCATATCCAGCACTTATTTGCGCTCCTTCGTATGGCTGCTGAGGAAGGCGTGAAGAATGTCTATGTTCATGGATTCCTGGATGGACGTGATGTTGGCCCGCAAACCGCAGCAGGCTATATTAAAGAAGCGCAGGAAAAAATGAAAGAATACGGAGTCGGCGAATTTGCGACGATTTCCGGCCGCTATTATTCCATGGACCGCGACAAACGCTGGGAGCGTGTTGAGAAGTCTTACCGTTCCATGGTGTATGGCGATGGCCCTGCTTATAGCGATCCCATGGATTTAGTTGAAGATAACTATAAAAATGGTATCTTTGATGAGTTCGTCATTCCATCTGTCATTACTGCAGAAGATGGGAAGCCGGTTGCAACAATTAAGAAGGATGATGCAGTTATTTTCTATAACTTCCGTCCGGACAGGGCAATACAGATTTCGAATACTTTTACAAATAAAGACTTCCGCTCCTTTGATAGAGGGCCTGGACATCCTGAAAACTTATATTTCGTATGTTTGACCCACTTCAGTGAAACGGTTGACGGATATGTTGCCTTCAAACCGACAAACCTTGATAATACCCTGGGTGAGGTTTTAGCGCAAAACGGAAAAACACAGCTCCGCATTGCAGAGACAGAGAAATACCCTCATGTAACGTTCTTTATGAGCGGCGGACGGGAAGAGAAATTCCCTGGCGAAGAGAGGATCCTGATTGACTCACCGAAAGTAGCTACCTATGACCTTAAGCCTGAAATGAGTGCTTATGAAGTGACGGACGCGTTGCTGAAGGAAGTGGAAGCTGACAATTTCGATGCAATCATCCTGAACTTTGCCAACCCGGACATGGTGGGGCACTCAGGCATGCTTGAGCCAACGATTAAGGCGGTTGAAACGGTTGACGAATGCCTTGGCAAAATTGTTGACCTGATTATTTCAAAAGGCGGAAAAGCGATCATCACAGCTGACCACGGAAATGCCGATGAGGTGGTTACGCTAGAAGGCGGCCCGATGACTGCCCACACAACAAACCCGGTTCCAGTCATCGTCACACAGGACGGCGCAGAACTCCGTACAGACGGAATTTTAGGAGACCTTGCTCCAACAGTTCTGGACCTGCTTGGACTGGAAAAACCGGCTGAAATGACAGGAACCTCATTACTGAAAAAATAACTGGTGACAGGCACCACCCGAATATTGTCGATTACAATTTTTTATCATAAAGGAGAGAATTACTATGCCATTTATCGAACAAGTATATGCACGTGAAGTATTGGATTCACGCGGTAACCCAACAGTTGAAGTTGAAGTTTTAACAGAATCAGGATTCTTTGGACGCGCGATTGTTCCTTCTGGAGCATCAACTGGTGAGCACGAAGCAGTAGAACTTCGTGACGGCGACAAGTCCCGTTATCTTGGAAAAGGTGTTCAAAAAGCAGTAGACAACGTGAACAACCTGATTGCAGAAGCTGTAATCGGCTTGGATGTAACAGACCAGGTTGGCATCGACCGCACAATGATCGCGTTAGATGGAACTGAAAACAAAGGAAAGCTTGGCGCAAACGCAATCCTTGGCGTATCCATGGCTTGTGCACATGCAGCTGCTGAGTCTGTAGGACTTCCTTTATACCGTTACCTTGGAGGCTTCAACGCGAAGCAGCTTCCAACACCAATGATGAACATCATCAACGGCGGATCTCATGCTGACAACAACGTGGACTTCCAGGAATTCATGATCATGCCTGTAGGAGCTCCTACTTTCAAGGAAGCCATCCGCATGGGTGCTGAAGTATTCCATTCATTGAAAAAAGTTTTATCTGGCAAAGGTCTTAATACTGCTGTAGGTGACGAAGGCGGATTCGCTCCTAACCTTGGTTCTAACCGTGAAGCTCTTGAAGTTATCATCGAAGCAATCTCTAACGCTGGCTACGAAGCTGGCAAAGACATCTATCTTGCAATGGATGTTGCTTCTTCTGAGTTCTACAACAAAGAAACTGGCAAATACGATCTTGCAGGCGAAGGCCGCACTGGTTTAACTTCAGAAGATATGGTTAACTTCTACGAAGAGCTTGTAAACGAGTTCCCTATCATCTCAATTGAAGATGGTCTTGACGAAAACGACTGGGAAGGCCATAAGCTATTAACTGATCGCATCGGCGGAAAAGTTCAGCTTGTTGGTGACGACTTGTTCGTTACTAACACGAAGAAGCTTGCTCAAGGAATCGAGCAGGGAGTAGGCAACTCAATCCTGATCAAAGTAAACCAAATCGGTACATTAACAGAAACGTTCGAAGCAATCGAAATGGCGAAGCGTGCCGGCTACACTGCAGTTGTATCCCACCGTTCAGGTGAAACAGAAGATGCGACAATCGCTGACATCGCTGTTGCAACAAACGCTGGCCAGATCAAAACTGGTTCAATGTCCCGTACTGACCGTATCGCTAAATACAACCAGCTTCTTCGCATCGAAGACGAGCTTGGCGACTTAGCTGTATACGATGGCTTAAAATCTTTCTATAACTTGAGCAAGTAATCTTGCTTGTGCAGCCGTCCCGGGTGGGGCGGCTGCTTTTTTGATGGTTTGGTCAAGACTGCCTGAACACACAAAAAAAGATTTTATTTTCAGCTCTTGTGCGAACCTCAAAATCTTATTGTGAATACCACCAAAATGTGATAAATTAAGAATAATGTGATTGTACGTTTTCAGGAGGTGGCTTCATGCATACATTATTGATTACCCTTTTAGTCATTGTTTCGATTGGCCTTATTGTAGTTGTACTCCTTCAATCTGGTAAAAGCGCAGGTCTATCCGGTGCGATTTCAGGGGGAGCAGAGCAGCTTTTTGGAAAGCAAAAAGCACGCGGTATTGATCTGGTTCTTCACCGCATCACGGTTGTTCTTTCTGTCTTATTCTTTGTGCTTACTGTGTTAGTTTCTTATTTTGCGATATAAATGAACGCAGCGCCTGGCCTTCAGAAGGTCAGGCTTTTATTTTTCTTCGGCAGTTTTGGCTAAGAAAGCTTTTTATTGGCATGTTCCCCCGCTGTTTGCTAAAAATAAGGAATGCAGGTTCAATCAAACGTTTGATTAATAAAATTATAGGAATCATAAGGTAAAAGGAGTTTTATCAATGAGAGTTGTTGCACCAAAACCGTTTACATTTGGAGATGGAAAAAGAGCAGTCCTGCTGCTGCATGGTTTTACCGGAAATACAGCAGATGTCAGAATGATGGCAAGGTTTCTTGAAACGAAGGGCTACACATGCCATGCACCGCAATATAAGGGGCATGGGGTTCCGCCCGAAGAGCTTGTTCATACAGGCCCGGAAGACTGGTGGAAAGATGTGATGGAAGGGTACGAATTTCTGAAAAATAAGGGGCATAAAGAAATTGCAGTGGCCGGACTTTCACTTGGCGGCGTATTTTCCCTTAAATTGGGTTACACTGTACCTGTAAAGGGTATTGTCCCGATGTGCGCACCTATGTACATAAAAAGCGAAGAAGTCATGTATGAAGGAATTCTGAGCTACGCAAGAGAATATAAAAGACTTGAAGGAAAGACGGAAGACCAAATTGAGCAGGAAATGGAAGAATTCCAGAAAACACCGATGAATACATTAAAGGCACTCCAGGAGCTGATCGCGGATGTGCGCAATCATGTGGATATGATTTACTCCCCGACATTTGTTGTTCAGGCACGACATGACCATATGATCAACACGGACAGCGCGAATATCATTTTTAATGAAGTGGAGAATGACCTAAAGCAGCTCAAGTGGTACGAAGAATCCGGCCACGTCATTACTCTTGATAAAGAGCGTGACCAGCTGCATGAAGATGTATATGAGTTTTTAGAAAAGCTTGAGTGGGAAGAATAATAACAAAAGAAAATCTCCCTGAGGAGGGATGAAGATATGGAAAATAATATACAACAGCTGATCGACAAGCTGCTTCATTATATGAAGGATGAAGCCTATAAGCCATTGACGGTCCAGGAGCTGGAAGCCGCATTTGGAATAGAGGATTCCACAGGCTTCAAAGATTTCGTTAAGGCGCTTGTTGTCATGGAGGAAAAAGGGCTTGTCGTCAGAACGAGAAGCAATCGCTATGGCCTGCCTGAAAAAATGAACCTGATCCGCGGGAAGCTTTCCGGCCATGCAAAGGGATTTGCGTTTGTCATTCCGGAAGAGCAGGGAATGGATGATATATTTATCCCGCCCAATGAAACGAATAATGCCTTAAATGGAGATATTGTTCTCGCGCGTGTGACGTCTGAGAGTTCCGGCCAGAGGCGGGAAGGCACGATTGTCCGCATCTTAGAGCGCGGTGTGACACAAATTGTTGGAACGTATACGGAAAGCAAGCACTTTGGTTTTGTTATCCCGGATGACAAAAAGTTTGCCAGCGATATTTTTATCCCCAAAGCAGCATCAAAAGGTGCGGTTGAAGGGCATAAGGTCGTTGTGAAACTGACCACTTATCCAGAAGGCAGAAAGAGTGCAGAAGGAGAAGTGATCGACATACTTGGGCATAAAAACGACCCCGGTGTGGATATTCTCTCTGTTATTCACAAGCATGGCCTTCCGCTTGAGTTTCCTGATGAGGTGCTTAAGCAGGCTGAAGAAACGCCGGATACAATTGATCCAAGTGAGCTTGAAAACCGCCGTGACTTGAGAAATGAAGTTATTGTCACAATAGACGGTGCGGATGCAAAGGATCTTGATGATGCAGTAATGGTTAAAAAACTGGATAACGGCAATTACAAGCTTGGCGTTCATATTGCCGATGTCACATACTATGTCCGTGAGGATTCCCCGATTGACAGGGAAGCGGAAGAGCGGGCAACCTCTGTGTATTTAGTGGACCGGGTAATCCCGATGATCCCGCATCGCTTATCAAATGGCATTTGTTCATTGAATCCGAAAGTGGACCGGCTTACCCTTTCTTGTGAGATGGAAATCACATCGGATGGGGAAGTGGTCAACCACGAGATTTTCCAGAGTGTGATTAAAACAACGGAACGAATGACTTATTCAGATGTGAATAAGATCTTAGAAGAGCAGGACGAAGAACTTATCAACAGGTACCAGCCGCTTGTGCCGATGTTCGAACTGATGAAGGAACTTTCACTAATCCTGCGAAAAAAGAGAATGCATCGAGGAGCCATCGACTTTGATTTTAAAGAAGCGAAGGTCATTGTGGATGAAGAGGGCAACCCGACAGAAGTCGCATTGCGCGAGCGCTCGATTGCAGAGCGCCTGATTGAAGAGTTTATGCTCGCAGCCAATGAAACGGTTGCTGAGCACTTCCATTGGATGGAAGTACCGTTCATTTACCGTATCCATGAAGATCCAAAAGAAGATAAGCTTAGAAGATTTTTTGAGTTTATTACAAACTTCGGCTATATCGTAAAAGGAACAGCTAATTCCGTTCACCCGCGTGCCCTACAGGGAATCATTGAAGAGGTTCAGGGAAAACCGGAAGAAATGGTTGTCAGCACAGTGATGCTGCGTTCTATGCAGCAGGCTAAATACTTTGAAGAGAGCCTTGGGCACTTCGGGTTATCAACAGAGTTTTACACACACTTCACATCACCGATCCGCCGTTACCCGGACTTAATTGTCCACAGACTTATCCGCACCTACTTAATTGAAGGCAAGCTGGATCAGGCGACAAGGGAAAAATGGAATGTACAGCTGCCTGATATTGCCGAGCACTCTTCCAATATGGAGCGCCGAGCAGTTGAAGCAGAACGGGAAACAGATGAACTGAAGAAAGCGGAATATATGGCTGATAAAATCGGCGAGGAATATGATGGGATCATCAGCTCTGTTACAAACTTTGGCATGTTTGTTGAGCTTCCAAACACGATTGAAGGACTTATTCATGTCAGCTATATGACAGACGATTATTACCGCTATGACGAGCGCCAGATGGCGATGATCGGGGAGCGTACAGGCAATGTCTACCGCATTGGCGACGAGATTACAGTCCGTGTCGTTAATGTAAACAAAGATGAACGCTCGATTGATTTCGAAATCGTCGGCATGAAGGGAACCCGCAGACGGGAAACCCGGGAAGCGCCAAAAGTGTTCAAGACTGGCAGCACCGAGAAAAAGCCGCGCAGAGGGAAGTCTGATCAGGGCAAAGGAAACAGTTCAGGCGGCCCAAGAAAGAAAAAAGAGAAAAAGCATTACGAAAATGCGCCAAAAGCAAAGCGGAAGAAAAAGAAGCGGTAAAAGCGGGAGGGCCTTAAAGGCTCTCTCTTTCCTTCCCGGCAGGGCTCCTCGTTGAGAGGGGCACGCAATTTTGCTATAATAGAGGAACCGCTAGAGAACGGATGCTGCATTTCCTGATAACAGGAAAGGGGAGCAAAGGGGGATTCAACATGCCAAAAGGAACTGGCAAAATGGTTGCGCAAAATAAAAAGGCCTATCATGACTATGCTATAGAAGAAACATATGAAGCGGGAATTGTTCTGCAGGGGACGGAGATTAAATCGATCCGAGCGGGCAAGGTGAACCTGAAGGACTCATATGCCAGAATTCAAAACAATGAAATCTATCTTTTCGGCATGCATGTCAGTCCTTATGAGCAGGGAAACCGCTACAATCACGATCCGCTAAGGACCAGAAAGCTTCTACTTCACAAAAAAGAAATCAGCAAGCTGATTGGTGAGTCGAAGGAAGTCGGCTACTCGATCGTTCCATTAAAAATGTACCTCAAGAATGGTTATGCAAAAGTTTTAATTGGCCTGGCAAGGGGTAAAAAGAAATATGACAAGCGTGAGGATCTGAAGAAGAAAGAAGCCAAGCGTGAAGTTGAGCGTGCTTTCCGCGAAAGGCAGAAAATGTAAATCCAGAACCTTACAATTGAAAAATTTGCTCAGTGTGCTATAATAGTAATTGTCACAGCGAGTGACACAAACTTTAGCTCATCTATTTCGAGCTTATCCGAACGTCAGCGTGCTGAATAAGATTCGGCGCAGACCTATTATAATGGGGACGCTACGGATTCGACAGGGATAGTTCGAGCTTAGGTTGCGAGTCGAGGGGATCGGCCTCGTTAAAACGTCAAAGCCTATAACTGGCAAAACTCAAAACAACTTCGCTTTAGCTGCCTAATAGGCCTTTAGCGGTTCGCCCCTCCATCGCCCATGTGGTAGGGTAGCGGACTCACTCTTAGTGGGCTACGCCGGATTCCACCGCCTGAGGATGAAGGAAGAGAACAACCAGGCTAGCTGGCCGGACGCCCGTCGATAGGCATAAGGATCAGTGAATCGCGAATATATCGACTACACTCGTAGAAGCTTAAGTGCCGATATTTCTGGACGTGGGTTCGATTAATTATTAGTCGCCTTGTGTGGCAACACACAAGTGAAAATTCGGCTTTATCGGTGAAACCTAAGTCGCCTGACTGGCGATAAGGCAATGCCGAGCGGTATGTGGAGCAATCCAACAGCCGTGTATCGACTTATAGGCTGCCACAGAAGTGGTAGTACTAGGATGCGAAATCCTGCCTGATCTCAGGTAAATATATATTTCGCATAATACGCCGAAGGACCTGTTAAGACAGGTTCAAGATATAGTCAGTGCCATGACGAAAGCATGGAAGTGCACGTCCCACCGTCTCCACCAAATACATATTTGGTGGTTTTTTATTTGTCTTTTAATGTAAAGCATAAGTTTTCCTTTTGGAAAGCTTATGCTTTAATTTATTTTTCGGAGTAACTAATTCCTTATTAAGCTGAAGAGCCAATGTATCAAAGGATTGCCGCACCTCTTTAAAATTCAGGTTAGTAAAAGGAAATTATGGAAAAGCACATAGAGTTTGTCCAATACATACGGATAAATAAGGTTGAACTATGTAGGAGGGAAATGTTAATGTATGAAAATTATTATTATGGCAACCAAATACCCATGTATAGACAAAGAATTACGAAGGAACAAGCTCAAGAAATTGCCCTTAAAAATGTACCGGGAAAAATTCAACATGTAGATATGGATTTAGAAAATGGTGTCTTAGTTTATGAAGTTTTCATTTTAACACCCGATAACAGAATATTCGAGGTAGAGATTATTGCAAAAACAGGAAAAGTATTAAAGATTGAAGAAGAAAATGATTTTGATTAATACTCCCCTATAGGCTGGACTTTAGGTTTAAATTGCATCCGGCATTCATTTTATATTCAAGAGGAGTGAAGAAAGGCAGCCTTTGCTGCCTTTTAGTATGACTGTTTTTATATCTTAAAAAAATCTTCTTCAAATAAAATCTTCTGTTTTAACTTATTTACATTATATTTTCCATTTCTGGGAGTTACTCTATCATAATTATCAAGGATCCAAAAAGCCCGATTTCTCTTTTTGTCCACTCTTAAATAAGGTGATATTTGTTTTAACAAGTACATAACTTTTTCCTTTTGTTTTATATTCAAAGAAAAGGAATTTTTGTGAATACCTGGCTTGTAATTCTTTTTATTTATAATTGTCCCGCCTGCTAATGTTTGTAAATAGTCTAACAGCTCCTTATCAGTAGATGCTATAGTTATGCAAGGTCGGCGATGCTCACTCGCATGCATTCTGGTTAGAGTAATTGTTCCTTCACCATCGATAATTCCTGCAATATAAGCTGCTTCAAAACTTTCCATTTCCCATCCCCCAGTGTAAAATAAGAATGTACGTTCCCTTTTTGGGTATAACATAACTTTCTCTGTTTATTAATAAAAAATTCAGATAATTGGTTGACTTTCCCAATAGTGATGGTAGATAATACTTCTGAGTAATATAATGCAGACGGAGCTGTTATTTATGGGGCACAGAGGACGGAAAATAGGAGCCAGCGGGGAGCAGAGCCGCGCATTGCTTCTTGAAGTTGCCGCGGAGGAATTTGCGCAGAAAGGCTATTTTCATACAAAAATCAGCGATATTGTGAAAAGGGCAGGTTTGACACAGCCTTCTTTTTACCTTTACTTTGAAAGCAAAGATGCTATTTTCCAGGAGCTTGTCGACCTGTTTCGCAGACGGATTTCTGAGCTTACTTCCAGGAGCCGCGTGGAAACAGGTGTTGATTTGTCATCATTGCCTGAACGAATAACCTCAGGTCTGTCTGCTATCTTTTCATTTTTTAGGGAAAATCAGCATTTGACCCGCATCGGATTTTTTATGGCTTCGGATGCCGACGAATTTAAGGAGATACTTGCTGGTCAAATTGAAGCCAACCTCTTGTCAGAGCAGCAGGCAGGATACTTCAGGGAAGATATTGATATGGGAACTGTCGCAGAGAGTCTGACGGGGATTATTGAACGTCTGACATTAACCAGATTATTTAAAGGGATAAAGGCTCCAGAAGATTTAGCAAAAGAAGTTGTCCATTTATTCCTATATGGAATGATTAATAAAAGCAGCACTCAATGAAGACTTCTTAGGGGAACAGAATCTTTACGGGAGAGTGGAAAAGGGAATGGAAACCTGTGAGGGGAAAATTGATAAAGAATGGGTAGAGCTCATATTGACAGCCAAACAGCTGGGGTTAACAATTGAGGAAATACAGGACTTTATTAAACAATCCAAAAGTGGGTCTAATAAAGGCAGGATTCAGGAAAAATCATAAATAGCTTGATTATCCTGCGATTAATGGGAAGGATAGGATCAATGCGGAGACTTTGGGTATTGGGTGCATTTACAGGATTGCTATCTGGTATTTTTCTGGGGTTATTCTTGAAAATGATTGAGATATCCACTGGTATAAAAGTGTACACATTGCTATTAAATGTGGATTACTTTCCGATTTTAAAAAACTATCATTTTCCCGAATTAATCGAATTTGGATTTCATCTGATCATTTCAGTTATAGTGGCAATCAGCTTATTATTAATAATAAAAAAATACCGCTGGAACAGGACCCGAATCATCGTCCGTACATTATTCATCACCTTTTCCATAGGAGTTCTGCTTTATCCGACAACTGCATTATCCGATCGAACCCCTGAACTTACATCTTTACCTGCCCTATTTTTCTGGCTTCTAGGCCATCTGTTATATGGTCTGCTGCTTTCTTTGCTGTTTATAAAAAAGGGGAATTCTTACTGAATTAGGGATAAAGGTCTTTTAATCCTTGTTAATATGTTTTATAGTGTTAGTAAAGATACGTCTAATTAGGTGATGGAGTTCACCTTTAACCGCCTTTTGGCTAATGACTCCTGTCAGTTATGTGGTAACTGGCAGGAGTCTTTTTGTTTTGGGTAAACTAAGGGAAATGGAGGGTTCTGGATGGTTTATATACTGGTTGGCGCAGCAGGGTTTTTAGGTGCCGCATTACGTTACAGCATGGGTGTTTTTCTTTTTCAGGAAAGTGCCGTTTTTCCTTTCGCCACTTTGACGGTTAATCTTCTGGGAAGTTTTCTCCTGGCTTGGCTGACGACGGGGCTGATGGTTCGTTTTTCTTTGCCGGCTCATATAAAAACAGCACTCGGAACTGGTTTTGTGGGATCCTTTACCACCTTTTCAACATTAAGCGTTGAAACGGCAGCACTCTTTCTCGATGGAAAAACAGCCCTGGCCGTTTTGTATATCGCAGCCAGCATCATTGGCGGATTATGGATGAGCCGATTGGGTTTTAGGGTCAGGAAAGGAGAAGAAACGGGATGAGTTCATTTCATATTCTTCTAGTGGGGATAGGCGGTTTCTTTGGAGCGATTTCCCGGCTTTGGGTCAGTCAGTTTATTAGTAAAAGGTTGGTGTCGGTTTTCCCTGCTGCCACGCTCATAATTAATTTAATGGGTTCACTCTTTCTCGGAATCATGGTGGGCTCAGGGATAAAAGGCAGCCTTATAATGCTGCTTGGCACAGGATTTATGGGGGCTTTCACTACTTTTTCTACCTTTAAGCTGGAAGCGATACAGCTGCACATGGAGAAAAGGAAAAAGGAGTTTATTCTATATAATATATTGAGTTATGGCGGAGGAATTCTTTTGGCTTTTCTCGGTATTGAACTGGGAATGCTCCTCGGATGAAGAGAAGGTTTTTCCAATGCGTTTTTTAGGGAATATCGTATGATAACCTGTCTTACAGAATTATGTTATGATAACAAATAGCATCAAGGAGGTTATTCATATGTTCTGGGAGACTTACATGAAAGAAGATATATTAGTGGACTTGGGAATATCAATTGGAATTTTCCTGCTGTTTTTAATTTTTCGGAAGCTTTTTGCCAAATATGTATTTACACTATTATTAAGGCTTAGCAGAAAAGCCCCAAATGACTTTTTCTCACACGTATTTGTTTCATTCCAAAAGCCGATTCAGTTTTTATTCATTATTATAGGAATCTATGTTTCTGTTGGTTATTTTCCTTATCTGAATCAGCATAATTCACTGTTCCTGGATATTATTAGAGCATCTGTCATTATCATGCTCACATGGGGCTTGTACAATATGGCATCGGCATCTTCAGCCCTTTTCACAAGCCTAAAGGTTAAGTACGATCTGGAAATTGATGATATTCTCATTCCGTTCATTTCAAAGGCATTGAGATTCGTAATTGTGGCTATTAGCATCAGCATTGTTGCTCAAGAATTTAACTATGATGTGAATGGTTTTGTGGCAGGACTCGGGTTAGGCGGAGTTGCCATTGCTTTTGCCGCTAAGGACGTACTTGGCAATTTGTTAGGCGGCTTCGTCATTATTACCGAAAAGCCGTTCACAATCGGTGAGTGGATTATGACACCAAGTGTCGAGGGAACCGTTGAAGACATTTCTTTTCGAAGCACCAGGGTTAGAACCTTCTCCCAGGCGCTTGTTACTGTTCCTAATGCAACTTTAGCAAATGAATCCATTACCAACTGGAGCAAAATGGGGAAGAGGCAAATCAGTTTCAGATTGCGTGTTACCCATGATACAACCAAAGATCAATTGGCAAATGTCGTCGGGCAGATTGAGTATCTGTTAAAAAATCATCCGGATATTCATCCGGAAACCATTCTTGTTACTTTTGACGACTACAAAGAAAATGGGCTCGATATCTTCCTTTACTTCTTCACCAAAACGACAAATTGGGGCGAATTCCTTAAAATTAAGGAAGAAATCAATTTTGAGATCATGGACATTCTTGAAAATGAGCGTGTTTATGTTGCTATGCCAAGCAGGAAGTTGTATTTAGACCCTGATGGGGAAAATCAGCTGAAAAAAGATTCCAGGGTGAGACAGGAATCGTAATATATAAGAAGGCGGACCTTGAGTCCGCCTTCTTATTATGAAAATATCTTATTCCATTGTTCGGCCTTCGCTAATGCTAAAGAATCTTCTTTCACTTCTTCCGGCTTTACTCCGCTCCCGATGATATAGTCCGCAAATTCCATCCCGACAAAATCAAAAATGTATTGAAATTGCTGAACAAGAGGAAGTCCTTTTACTTTCGCACTGCTGCCGCCGGTAATAACAACGTAAGCTTTCTTCTTTGCCAGCTCTTCTTTCAGATTAAAGCGCTCATCCCTTAGATACTGTGACCAGCGATCAAAGAAATCCTTCATGGGGCCGCTCATTCCATACCAATATAAAGGGGTGGCGAATACGAAAACATCATGTGTCAGCATGTGTTTCACTAATTGTTCATAGTCGTCATTAACCGTTGTAAAGCCGCCATCTGCATGCCTTTTATCCACAATCGGTTCGATATGCAGGTCTGCTAATTTTACCAGGGTGTAATCAGTCCCTTCCACAATCCTCTTTGCCAAATACTCTGAGTTCCCATTTTCTCTGGTACTGCCCAGCAAAGCCAATACTTTCATTGAAATCTCTCCTTCGACTATCTCTTTGTATGAATTTTACATAAAAATATTTGTGGAAGCAAAAAAAGCATCTTTACATAAGTGTTAATTCATTTTTACATTCTATTAATCTCTCATTTACATTAGGATTCTATACTACTACGTGTAAGTTAACAAAGGGAGGTTCATAGAATGAAATATAAGAAATTTACAAAAAAGACGCTTCCAATCCTTGCTGCTTCTGCAGTTGCGCTTGGCGGACTTATGGGTTCAGTACAGCAAACAGAAGCTAAAGGACAATCAGATAAAAGAGAAATCAAAAATGTTATTTTCCTTATCGGCGACGGGATGGGCGTCTCCTACACGTCTGCATTCCGCTATTTAAAAGACGATCCCACCACAAAATTTGTTGAACGTACTGAGTTAGATAAATATTTGGTTGGCCAGCAAATGACTTACCCTGAAGATCCTGAACAAAATGTAACTGACTCTGCCTCTGCAGCGACAGCGATGTCTGCGGGTATTAAAACATATAACAATGCCATTGCTGTTGATAATGACGGTTCTGAGGTAAAAACTGTTTTGGAAGCAGCGAAAGAGCAAGGAAAAGCGACTGGTCTTGTAGCTACATCAGAAATTACGCATGCCACTCCTGCCTCATTCGGGTCGCATGACGAAAGCCGGCAGAATATGAATGCCATTGCCGATGATTATTATGATGAACTTATCAATGGCAAGCACAAGGTAGATGTTCTTCTTGGCGGAGGAACTGATCTGCTTGTCCGCAAAGACAGAAACATCGCGGCGGAATTCAAGAAGGACGGTTACAGCTATGTAACAGACCGTAAAGAATTATTGGCAGATAAAAATGAACAAGTCCTTGGTCTGTTTGCAGAACGCGGAATGCCAAAAATGATTGACCGCACAGAAGACACACCTTCATTGAAAGATATGACTGCTTCTGCAATCGAGCGTTTGAACAAAGATAAAGACGGCTTCTTCCTGATGATAGAAGGAAGTCAGGTAGACTGGGCAGGCCATGATAATGACATCGTCAGCGCAATGAGTGAAATGGAAGACTTCGAGAAAGCATTCAAAGCAGCGATCGAGTTTGCCAAGAAGGACAAGCACACCCTTGTTGTGGCAACTGCCGATCATTCAACTGGCGGCTATTCCATCGGTTCAGATGGCAACTACAACTGGTTCAGCGAGCCAGTTAAAGCAGCGAAGCGCACACCAGATTTCATGGCTCAGGAAATTGCCAATGGAGCCGGTGTGGAAGAAACGTTAAAGGAATATATTGATCTTGATTTAAAAGAAGAAGAAATTCAATCTGTTAAAAAAGCTGCTGAAACAAAAAAGGCATCTGACATCGATAATGCCATTGAAGAAATTTTCAACCAGCGCTCCCATACGGGCTGGACAACAGGAGGACATACAGGTGAAGATGTGCCTGTCTACGCATTTGGCCCAGCCAGCGACCGATTTGCAGGGCAAATTGAGAATACTGACCAGGCTAAACTGATCTTTGAGATATTAAAGTCTAAAGTAAAGATTGAAGATAAATAAATTTTTATCTCCCGCTGCTTTCGGAATGCAGCGGGAACTTTTTTACACCAACTGAAGGGGGATCATCATGAAAAAACTAATTACAATGATTACTCTCTTATCCATTGTCCTGTTCGGCTGCTCAAATTCCCCGGAACAGCCTGCTGAGGTTAAGGCAGAAGTTCCGGCGGAAAACGAAACGGTGAAAAATTATGCCCCAAACCCTCAGGTTCCGGACGACCGGCAGCTGTGGAAAGAAGGGAAGACTCACATAGATGAAAAAGGTGAAATCACGTTAAAAAAAGCAAAAACTGTAGACGGAAATTATAAGATTGGCCCAATCGAAATGAAAATAACTGATGCCAAAGTGATGCATCTGAAGCCTGACTACAGTCTGGTAGACTATTTTCACACCTTGACCCATGACGAGGAATTCGATTTTGTTAAGGTTTTTGTGCAAATAAAGAACACCTCTGATCAAAAAGTGAATTTTGCCCCGGCAGCCATCCTGGAAACAAGCGAAGGCGAGCAAATAACCTGGGAGAAAGATATTTATCTTGATGGGCTTAACGAAGAAATGGAGCCTAACGAAACCAAAGCCGGCAATGTTGGCTTTATTATTGAAAAATCGGATCTGAAAAGTATTGAAATAACTACCAGCGACGTGTTTGGTGGTGATAAGAACAAGATTGAAGATGCAGAAAAGATTAAAATCGAATTTTAAGGACAAGGCTCCAGAGATGGGGTCTTTTTTTAGTTTCGCCGATAAGTTCAAACTCAATGAATTAGAAAAACTTCGCTGTTATCGCAAATGAGCAAGGTAAACTTTATTTTATTCCAGTTGATAAAGTTAAATTGACAACAATCCTTCCCTATATTAAAGTTAACTACGTTAATAGTTAAGTAGTTGAACAGTTAAACGATAGAATAATCACACTGTGAGGTGAATATATAAGTGAGTGTGCCAGACATTAAGGATTTGGTCGACCGGTATATTGCCGTTTCTTTTTCTGTTGAGAAAAAGGCTGCGTCACTTGTAAAAAATCAGATTGGCAGCGATCTGACCAATGATCAGCATTTTACTCTGAGGTACATAAATCAGGCAGGTTCCTGTACTTCGTCAGAGCTTGCGGAAGTGTTTGATGTAAAAAAGAGTGCGATCACCGCAATGATTACGCGCATGTGGGAAAAGGGTCTGATTCAACGGACACGTGATGAAAATGATCGCAGGGTAGTCTATCTGACACTTACCGAAAAGGGAAATGAGCTGTACGTCAAAGCAGAAGAAAAGATTCATAATCTTGTAGAGTCACTGATAAACAGATTTGATCAGGCTGAAATCCAGCAGTTCATTGAAACCTTTGAAAAATTGGATAAAGTACTATCACAGTCTACCGGGCAGTAAGACTAACAATCAGCGGGGGAAAGTTTCCGATGATTGAGCTTTCACTTTATCAGAAAACAAAGCGGGGGATAAAATAGTGTATTCAATTATTAAAAGAAAATGGCTTGTCATTGTCGTCTGGATCGCAGTGGCTGCCGGCTTGTTTATGGCAGCACCAAACATGACAGATCTGGTCCGTGATAAAGGGCAGATTACTGTGCCTGAAGAATATTCATCCACACTTGCCGGGGATATCATGCAAGAAGTGCAGAAACAGGAAGGCGGCGGGGACGAGACCCAGATCGCACTTGTTTTTCATAATGATAAAAAGCTCACAGGAGAAGAAATCAAAGAAGCGGAGAAAGCTATCCGCATTCTTGAAGACAGAAGCAGCGAATTGGGCATTACAGAAGTTCTTAGCCATTTTAATGAAGAAAGCTTGAAAGACCAGCTTGTTTCAGAGGATGGCAAGTCGATTCTAGCTTCTGTCAACGTAAGCTGGAACGACCGAGAGCCAGCTGAACTTAGTGAAGAGCTTTATTCAGCTATTGATGATGCAAAGGTAGATCATTATTATACGAGTGAATGGCTGATCAATGAAGATCTTATGAACAGTTCGCAGGAAGGGCTGAAAAAGACGGAAGGAATCACAGTTGTCTTTATTCTAGTCGTTTTGCTGCTGGTATTCCGATCAGTGGTTGCGCCAATTATTCCGCTCCTGACAGTGGGATTCACTTATCTTGCTTCACAATCCATTGTGGCATTTTTAGTGGATAGACTTGATTTTCCAATTTCGAACTATACCCAGATTTTCCTTGTAGCGATTCTGTTTGGGATTGGAACAGACTATTGTATCCTGCTGCTTAGCCGTTTTAAAGAAGAACTTTCCTATAACGAAAGCACAGCAGACGCCATTGTGGCAACATATCGAAATGCGGGGCGCACAGTATTTTTCAGCGGCCTTGCTGTTATGATTGGCTTTGCGGCAATTGGCTTCTCACAGTTTATTCTCTACCAGTCAGCTGCAGCTGTTGCTATTGGTGTAGCCATTCTCTTAATTGCTTTATTTACCATTGTGCCATTCTTTATGGCAGTGCTGGGACAGAAAATTTTTTGGCCTTCGAAAAAGAGTGCCGAGCATGGGGAAAGCAAGCTATGGGGTACGGTCGGCCGATTCTCGCTGGCGCGTCCATTCCTGGCATTGCTTATCGTGGCAGCTGTTTGTGTGCCATTCCTGGTAACATATGACGGAGAACTTTCCTACAACTCCCTTGAGGAAATCGGCGGAGATGTTAATTCCATTAAGGCGTTTAATGCAATAGCTGACAGCTTTGGGCCGGGAGAATCCATGCCAACGCAGATCGTTTTGAAAAACGATGAGGAAATGGATTCAGCAGAATATGTAGGCCTGGCTGAGAAAATCAGCCGAGAGGTTGAAAAAGTAGATTTAGTGGACACGGTTCGCTCTGTTACAAGACCAACTGGTGAGCCCATTGAAGACTTCTTTGTTGCCAAACAAGCTGAAACGCTTGAAGAAGGCCTCGGGGAAGGGAAAAATGGACTGAACAAAATTTCGGATGGCTTGAATGAAGCAAGCAGCGAACTATCCAAATCAGAACCTGAGTTGCAGGATGCCACAAAAGGAATTAATGATTTGATTTCCGGCACCAATGAAATCAAGTCGGGTCTAGGTGAAATTCAGACGAACCTGGCAAAAATCGAAGATGGTATACGTCAAGGGTCGGCAGGTTCAGATCAAATTAAAGATGGTTTGGAAAAATCCAAAGCTGGTGCCGAAGAGCTTCTTGCCGGTTATCAACAGCTGCTAGTTGGGTATCAGTCAGCAGAAGAGGCCATTCCTTCCTTAATGGCGGGCTATACAGAAATCCAGACGAATTTAAATCAGCTATCGGATGGCATTAAACAGGCGAATGATGCACTGTTTGGCTATGTTGAAACCAAGGACCCTGAGCTGGCCCAAGACCCTCAATATCAAGCAATCAAAGGTCAAGTAGCTGGCCTGCAGCAGCAGCTTCCAAAAGTTTCAGAGGGTATCAATGCTGCTAATAGGGGCTTAACACAGCTGCAAAACGGCTTGGCAAAAGCAAATAAAAACTTCGGAACCGCCATATCCGGCCAAAAGGAATTAGCTTCGGGACTCCAGCAGCTGATCGATGGAATCGAAGCCCAGCAGGCAGGACTTAATCAGCTTGCAGACGGCCAGGGACAAATTGTTAATAATTTTCCAAAGCTGACAAATGGTTTAGCCGGAATCAATGGCGGGCAGGAACAGCTTCTTGCCGGATTTGGCGATCTTGGCGGACAAATCAGCCAGCTGACAGATGGCCTTGGCCAGAGTGCAGATGGGCTTGAGCAGGTATCTGAAGGACTCGGTTCTGCACAGAATTACCTGGCAGGTCTTTCAAACTCAGATAATATGGATGGTTTCTATCTGCCGCCTGAAGTTTTGGAGGATGAAGAGTTTGCCCAGGTGTTTGATGTCTATTTGTCTGAGGACCGTAAAGTCATGACAATGGATGTTGTGCTTGAAGCAAATCCTTATTCTAATGAAGCCATTAACCAGGTAGATGAAATTAAGGAAGCTGTGGAAAGAGCGACAAAGGGGACTAAGCTTGAAAATGCGATTGTCGCAGTAGGCGGGATTACAAGTACCAATGCTGATTTAAGCACAATGTCTGATCAGGATTATTCCCGTACAGTCGTATTGATGCTGCTGGGCATTTCCATCATCCTTGTGTTCCTTTTCAGGTCTATCATCATGCCAATCTATTTAATTGGTTCATTGATTCTGACCTACTATACAAGTATGGCAATGAACGAAGCGATTTTTGTGAATCTGCTTGGGTATACAGGCATCAGCTGGGCGGTTCCATTCTTTGCTTTCGTTATTCTCGTTGCGCTTGGGGTTGACTACAGCATTTTCTTAATGGACCGATTTAATGAATATCGTGACCTTTCAATCGCAGATGCAATGCTGTTATCCATGAAAAAGATGGGTACTGTTATTATTTCAGCTGCTGTAATCCTGGGCGGAACATTCGCTGCTATGATGCCGTCCGGAATGCTGTCGCTATTGCAGATCGCGTCCATCGTTCTGATCGGATTGATGCTTTACGCACTGGTCGTGCTTCCGCTATTTATACCGGTCATGGTCAAAAACTTCGGTCAGGCAAACTGGTGGCCGTTTAAAAGAAATGCAAATTAATTTAAGTGGAGACTGTCTTTATGGCAGTCTTTTTTTGATGGTTAATTTCAAGCAGAAGCAGAAAGCCCCAATTATGCATTGAGGCTTTCTGCTAAACCTTATGGATTTGTCGACCACATGCCGGCTGTTTTCACAAACACCCGAGGGTTCAATTTCAGTTGTGCTACCATGAATTCTGCCAGATCTTCCGGCTGCATGACTTTTTCAGGGTTGCCGTCAGTCAGGTTTGTTTCAATCGCAAGGTCAGTGGCAACCGTACTTGGAGTCAACGCGCTAACTCGAATATTGTGTTTTCTAACTTCAAGCATCAGGGACTCTGTTAAGCCTAAAACGGCAAATTTGGATGCGCTGTATGCACTGGTGACAGGCGCACCTTTTTGGCCTGCTGTGGATGCAATGTTGATAATATCTCCGGACTTCTGTTCAATCATTTCAGGAAGAACCGCTCTTGTAACATTATAAACACCCATCAAGTTGACCTTAATGATGCTTTCCCACTCAGCGGGAGAAAGCTCCAGGAATCCTCCAAACTTGGCGATTCCGGCATTGTTAATCAGGATATCCACAGAGCCAAGGTCTGACTTAATATGCTCGACTGCATGAGTAACAGCTTCGAGGTCGGCAACATCGGCTGCTGCAGCAGATACATTCACATCGTACTGGCTAAGTTCATCCGCCACTTTTTCCAGATTTTCAATCGTGCGGCCAAGCAAACCAATATGGACGCCTTCTTTTGCGAGCGCTATGGCTGCTGCACGGCCGATTCCTCTGCCTGCTCCCGTGATGAGAGCTGTTTTGCCTTTTAATGTATGCATCGTTTTTCCTCCTCTAAAAAAATCATTCATATACTACCAGAAAGGAGGTGAATTTCCTAATAAACCGCTTGCGCAGCTGACACGTTTGAGGAAGCTGCAGACATTATGATAAGATCACTTCAATGAAAGGGGAGTTCTCATGAAGCTCAGTGTATTGGATCAATCAGTCGTGGCGAAAGGGGATACTGCCGCTGAAACTTTTCGTAAAACAGTCAAGCTAGCTCAAATGGCAGAACAGCTTGGCTACACTCGTTTTTGGGTGGCTGAGCATCATAATTCGAATGGAATGGCTGGCTCCTCACCGGAAATTCTTATCTCACATATTGCATCAAGCACCAGCGAAATCAGGGTTGGTTCAGGCGGTGTACTTTTGCCGCAATACAGTCCTTATAAAATTGCCGAAAATTTTAATGTTCTCCAGACATTATTTCCTGGAAGAATCGATTTGGGCGTTGGGAGGTCCCCCGGAGGATCCGCATCCACCCGGCTTGCCCTGACAGATGGCGTAAGGAAAAGTCTGAATGAATTTCCGAGACAGCTTAGGGATTTGCAGGGGTTTTTGAACAAGGAGCTTCCAGAAGGACATCCTTATCAGCAAGTCAAAGCTTTTCCAGAGGCTGAAGACCCTGCACTATTGTGGCTTCTTGGAATCACACATCGCGGAGCAAGGCTGGCTGCGGAAGCGGGAGCTGCCTTTACGTATGGGCACTTTATCAATCCTGCCAATGGAAAGAGAGTAATGGATACATATTTCAGTCAATTCCAGCCTTCAGCAGCTTTGTCTGAACCGAAAGCAAATGTGTGTATTTTTATTGTATGCGCACAGACACAGGAAGAGGCTGAAAAGCTGGCATTGAGCCAGGATATGTGGCTTCTGGCAGTTGAAAAAGGGAGGGATACTAGATTAATCCCAAGCACAGAATCTGAAAGTATCCAGCTCACACATGCGGAAAAAAAGAAAATAGCTGAAAACCGCAAAAGAATGCTGGTTGGTACTCCCCGAAAAATAAAAGAAGAATTGCAGCTGCTCAGCGAAATCTACGCAACAGATGAGTTTATGATCATCACCAATATCCATGATTTTCAGGGCAAGCTAAATTCATACACAATGCTGGCTGAAGCTTTCGGATTAAGTTGAGTATTTGTAATCCACAATTAATCCAGCGGTTGAGGATTAACTTCCCGCTGTTTCAAAATGTGAATAACTAATTCATTGATTTTTTGAATTTTTCAGAAGTATCCACAATTAAAGTTGTTTTTTGCCCGTTTCATCCACACAGCGTGGATAATTCATGGAGAAAATAGAGTTATCCACATAGGTAATCATAACCGGGATAAAAAGTTATCCCCATTCATGGCCGTCTTTTTATTTTTCCACATAAGTAATTGCCTGTCTTCCTATCTGTTCCCATCCGGCAATGAACCTCTCCTTATCCTCATTCAGCATCAAAAAAAGCCCGGTTTCCCGGACTTAATTAATTTCGGCTTTCCCGCTGGATACAGAGATGCGGATGTCGTGTTCACCTGATCCATGTTTGCCTGAAATATCATTTTTATCCCGCTCTTCATCATCCAATTCGAAAGTGCTGCTGATATGGCCGCTGCTTGCTTTGCCTTTTAAGATGAAGTCTGCATCATCAGGCAAGTCAAGGCGGACAAAGCCTGAACTGGCTTCCACTTTAATAGAGTCAATCAGCTTGCCGACCATTATATCGAGATGTCCAGATGAGACCCCGGCGTCAAGCTTGCCCTGGTAGTTGCGGATCTTCACTTTGCCTGAACTCATATCTATTTCGCCTGATCGGGCAAATAAGTGATTGGCATCCATCATTCCCGAGGAGCCTTCATGCTCAAATTCATCCGTCTTAATGTTGGCCAGGCTGACTTTTCCCGAGCTCATATTAACATCCAGGCTCTCAAGCTCGAAAGGCTTGCTCTCAGATTCACCGGCGAAATTCAAACGGCCGGAACCGATGTCAATGGACATGGATTTATTGAAATCTTCAGGAACGTAAACTTTCAGATTGCTTTTGTTATTGAAAAACTGAAAGCCATCCAGCCACTTTCTTTTATATTCTACACGAATTTCGTTTCCAGACTTATTTACGGTCACTTTGCCTTTACCGTCAAGCTCCGCTCTGACATCATTTCTATTTTCAGGAATAATGACTGTATCTGAGCTTGATACATCTATGCTGATAGTATTTATCCTCTTGCTGAGAGAAGCTTCGGTACTGTTGCCTCCAAAGCTGAGCCAGCTGTTCACGCCGGTAAAGAGCAAATAGAAACTGATTAAAATAATAAATATTACAAGTATCCTTTTCAAAGTGATTCCCCTGCTTTCATTCTATAGATTTCTTAAGTATATCTTACAAAAGGCGAAGTCTTTGCGCATTGAGCCGCAGCTTTATTTCCTGCTAGGACTTGAGGCGTATGGGATATAGGATTACGCTTTTTCGTCTGGCGGGGAAGTGGAAACTGAGTGTATTCAGAACAGCAGAAATTCCAGAGAGAAGCTCTGTCTATATTTACTCTCTAGAATGAATTCTCTTTTCACTGCTAATACCTTATTATAAAAGGAAAAAACAGGAGAATCTATGAAAACAACAACTGTTAATGGAAAAACAATTAATGTGGGTTTGACTGAGGTATGTGAAATAAAGCAGACTGCTGCTGAACTGAAAAAAATTAAATCGCATTTAAAGATTGTACCGCTCTCAAAAGATTACGAAACTGCTGCAAAAGAATTAATATTGAATGGATTCCAGGAACGCTTCGGGTTTATTGACCATTCCTTAAATCCTGATTTGTACTGCCTTATAGAAACATATAACGCTGAAGGTGCCCTTTTTTTGGCTGGTTTAATTGATAATGAACTGGTGTGTACAGGTGCAATTACCCATGAAGGCAATGGGGAGTGCAGGCTGCAGCGAATGTCTGTAAAAAAGGAATTCCGGGGTCATGGCCTTGCCGGAATGATGGTACGGAAACTGGAGGATCATGCCAAAGCAGCCGGTTACATAAAAATTGTCCTGGAAACAAATATTGCCTGGGATAGTGCGGTAAACCTCTATAAACGCTGCGGATATAAGGAGTTTAAAGTGGAAGATGAGATGATCCATCTATACAAAGAAATTTAGCGGATTTGCCTAAGGGCAAGTCCGATTTTTTTTTAAAAAAAAGCATGCATATGAAGTGAGATGTTACATAATGTATGTTATAATGTATTTATGTTACATTAACAACCGATAAAGACAGTGGAAGCTGCAAAAGATACTCGTATACGGGAAACAAAGCCAGCGACTCACTGTCACTTCTTTCTAATAGCAGCTCTGCGCCATGCTAGATCCGCAATGAGCTGCTGTCATCATCTCTCCTGGCATTATCCTGTTCCTGGTGCAATAAAAAGTAATCCTCAACAAAGAAAAAACATTTTTTATAACCTATATCCTTTGATTAAATCTGAATAAAGAAGGTGATCGTATTGGCTGAATTTATTTGGCACACAGATGCACTTATCCTGCTGGCTGCTATTCTTTTTATTATTGGAGTAATGACAACTAAATTTTCTGCACGGCTTGGCGTCCCAGCTCTTGTTCTGTTTATCGCGGTCGGAATGGGATTGGGGCAATTCATTTATTTTGATAATGCGAGAATTGCGCAGATGATTGGGGTTTTAGCCTTTATCATTATTTTGTTTGAAGGCGGACTGCAGACGAACTGGAAAACAGCTCGGACGGTCATTGTACCCTCTTTATCATTGGCAACCTTAGGTGTTGTGATTACCACCGGACTTGTTGCTGTGGCAGCAAAGTTTATTCTCGGTGTAGATTGGCCTGTCGCAGTGCTATTTGGTGCGATTGTCGGTTCAACTGATGCAGCTGCCGTTTTTGCTGTTTTAAAAGGGCAAAATATACAGCCCAGGATTTCCGCAACACTGGAAGCCGAGTCCGGCTCCAATGATCCCATGGCAGTGTTCCTGACAGTTGCCATGATTGAGCTGATCATGACTCCCGGCTCCGGCATTTTCGCACTTGTTGGTTCCTTCTTTATCCAAATGGGAGTGGGAGCAATAGCCGGTCTGTTGTTTGGCAAGTTCGCAATATGGTCATTGAATAAAATTAACTTGGATTCAAGCGGCCTTTATCCTGTGTTTGCAACTGGTTTTGCCATGCTGACATATGGAATAACAGCTTATCTGGGAGGCAGCGGCCTTCTTGCTGTATATGTGGCCGGTATTATGATTGGCAACGCAGACATTGCCTATCGCCACTCTGTTTTCCGTTTTACGGAAGGTTTTGCCTGGATGATGCAAATTGCGATGTTCGTTATTTTAGGCCTTCTGGTCTTTCCGAATGAACTTTTCCAATCTGACATTTTGCTAAAAGGCCTGGCTCTTTCAGCACTTCTCATATTTGTTGCCAGACCTGCTGCTGTTTTTCTAACCACCATTAAAATGGGCTTTTCGATGAAAGAATTGATCTTCTTATCCTGGGCAGGATTAAAAGGGGCTGTGCCAATTGTGCTGGCCACTTTTCCGCTGCTATCCGGCGTGGAAGGAAGTCACGAAATTTTCAATGTTGTCTTTTTCGTTGTCCTGACCAGCGCTCTTATCCAGGGATCAACCATAACATTGTTAGCTGAAAAGCTCGGTCTGACTGGGCCTGAGAAGGCTACTCCGATGCATTCCCTGGAATTGGTTTCCCTTGGGAAAGCAGATGCTGAAATGATTGAATTCGAAATCGAAGAAGATGCATTCATTATCGGGCAAAATCTGATGGAGATCCCTTTTCCTGAAGGAGCACTCGTCAATGCAATCATTCGTAAAGATGAGTTAATTACTCCAACAGGCAACACCCAGATTGAGGAGGGAGATTTTCTTTACATCCTTACTAAGAGAAAATATAAAAGAGAGCTAAAGCTGCTGCTGAAAAAGAAAAAACCAGCTGAAACTCTGGTTGAAGCAGAGGCGTAGTCAAATAGGGAACCAGTGTGGAGAAGATCTGCACTGGCTTTTTGCATTTTCACGGATAAGCAAGTTAGATAACGGAAAAAATCAAAATTTCGAGGTTATCTTCCATTTTTCACGAAAAAATTTTTTGTGGAGCTGTGAATGTCCAAACTATTAGACATCCTCACATCTGAAATGCTACCATAAGAACAGTTTCGGCCCATAAGGTGGCAGGATGAAAAATAAAATAAAGGAAATACGAAAAAAGCTGGGAATAACTCAGAAAAGGCTCGCTCAAGAATGCAGTGTGGCCAGGCAGACAATTAACTGCATAGAAAATAATAAATATAATCCCACATTGGAGCTTGCTTTTAAAATATCTAAAACACTAAAAGTAAAGGTAGATGAATTGTTTATTTATGAGTAAATTTAATGCTGATACAATCATTACGATGAAGGATATTGTACGTGAGGGTGATCCGATCCTGCGTGAAGTTACAAAAGAAGTCACAATGCCTTTGACTGAAGAAGATCGCGGAACGCTGATTGCGATGATGCAGTATTTGAAGAACAGCCAGGACCCTGCACCTGCAAAGAAATATGGCTTGCGTCCGGGCATTGGGCTATCCGCCAACCAAATTGGCCTGAACAAGCGCATGTTTACAGCTTATTTTACCAATGAAAAAGGTGAGCCACAGGAACATTATGTAATTAACCCAAAAATTATCAGCCACTCTGTCGGTGTCATTTTTCTTCCGGAGGGTGAAGGCTGCCTGTCTGTAGACCGTGATGTAAAAGGGTATGTGCCCCGTTATGAGCGCATTAAGGTAAAAGCATATAATCTTGATGGCGAGGAAGTGACACTCCGGTTTAAGGGGATTCCGTCTATCATCATGCAGCATGAGATCGACCACCTGAACGGAATTATGTTTTATGATCGAATTGATAAAAACGACCCGTTCAAAGTTCCGGAAAACTCAGTTATGGATAGTTTTTAATATTGAAAACCGGCTCCCAACAGGAAGCCGGTTTTCTCTTAATCCAAATCAGTCTTATCTTTTTGGTCCTTATTCCTCTTGTTGCCCTTGCTGTTATCACCGCTGATCGGGGATTGATTCCCTCTTGGTGAATTTTGATTATTACTGCCTTTGTTGAACTTCTTTGTCATGGCGATTCTCCTTTCTTTGATTGCTACCTTATTTTTTCTGAATTACTTCCTTTTTATCCGGACCGGCCTTCATGTTTCCTTTTAAATTGCATATACATTTACAAGGATTATTTTGGGGGGATTTGGATGAATGAAATAGGTTTGACACCGTGGGAGGAGCATGCTTTTTGGCTGGAGATTCTTGAAGATCATGCGATTTTTGTCAGGGACCATCTTTCTCCGGCTGAAGGCAAGTATGTAAAAAGAGCGGATGATTACAGACAAGCCTTCCGGGATCTCAGGATTAGGCTTAACGAATTATCCCCATCTGTACAGGCAGAATCCCGGGAGGCTGTTGCAATGGTGATGGAGATATGGCCAATTGCAAATGGCTATTTTCAATTTGAAGGAAAAATTCAGAACCTTAGAATCAAAAACATGATCAATATTAATCTTTCGCCCACGTATTTTAACGGCACATTAAGTGAGAATCAGGAATATCTGAGGCTTCTTTTTTATTATGCAAAAGGGCTTACAGCTCCGCCGCAATCTCTTTTTGATCTGCTGGATTTGTGGCTCGAGGACCAGCTGGGGCATATTATTCTTTTGAGGAATTCAATTGATCCAATTGAGGTTTTTGTAGAGGAACAGGCTCAAATTTATACGAGGATTTTTCAGGGGTTCCTCGTGCAGAACCGCCATATGAAGGGGTATCTCCGATTCACGGAGCCGGGGTTTCCGCGCCAGCAGGAAATGGCGAGGGACGTGGGAGCTGCTGTCATTGAAATGAATGAATATATTAAAGGTATAGTCCAAAAATATGCCGGCAAAAGAATTCTCAATAAAACGACTCTGAGATTTCTCGAGCATCATTTCCCGGAAGCCTGCTATTTAATTAAAAAGCTCAGTTATTATGCTCCCGAGCTGGCGGGAGAAGCTTCAAAATGTTCTTTAAAAAAACCGTCTTATGGATAATATCTAGTGGAACCCTCTCTTAAAAAGGCGGGTTATTTTTTGTATTGGCGGGCAAATAGGCAATTTTGCAAAAAAAATGCTTCCTTGAAAGGAAGCTGAAAAAAGGGGGATTTACACTTGTAGGATTAGTATGCCCGGACAAAAAAATTATTATTCATATTTTCTAAAAAAGTTTTGATTCAAACTTTTGGTTCCCTTGTGCCCCAGGTTTATTCCATGGTATTCGTGCTATACTGAAAATAGAATCCGGTGGAGAGGTGTTAAAATGAAGGAAAATATTTTAATTTGTGTAAGCAATCCCAATCATGCGGAAAGACTGGCCCAGAGAGGAAAAAAACTGAAGGAAGCTTTTCAGGGAGAGGGCTATATACTCTCCGTAGAAAACCGGAAACAGGAAGAGTTTAACTTTAACGAGCTTCAGACAAAATACTTGTTCGAAAGTTTAGCAGAGAAATACGGGCTGGAGATGCTCGCCAAGTATGCCGGGGGCAAAAAAACAGCCAAGGTGATCGCTGATGTGGTACAGGAGTACAAAATTACCCAGATTATTATTGGACAGGCTGTTCAAACCAGGCTGGAGCGGATGGTAAAGCCTTCCCTGGTCAATGAATTATTCCAGCTGCTTGATGGGGTGGATATTCTTGTCGCAGAAGTTTCCAGAAAGGTCTATGATCCTTCTGATGATACTGATAAAGGGCTGCCGGCCCAGATCGTCAAAAAAGGCTCCGATTATCATCTAGTCATTGGAGAAAGTAATGAGAATGGGATAATGGGCATCTTTTTTAAAGAATTATCCTCCGACTTCTCAAATGGTTTTTTTGTTATACAAAGAGAAAATAACCATGAAGTGCTGCGTATTCACCATGGTGTCGTCGATAGTAATATATTGGAAGATAAATAAGAAAGCCGGCCCGCCAGCCGGCTTTTGACATCTTTAAATGAAGTCGTTTACATAATAAACTTTTCCGCTCTCAATCTCCTTATGAAGCAGACCTGCCAATGCGTTTGCCACAGTTTCCGTATCCCTTAGCATTCCTTTCTCCTTATATTCCTGGAATTTCTCCAGATCATGAAATGCTTCCTTTGCTGAAGAGCGAATGGTTCCCTGCATATCTGTGTCCATGACACCTGGACTAAAGGCAATAATCTTATGGCTGCTTCCTGCTGTCTGCAATTCCAGTGCAGCAGTTTCCGTGAACATATTTATTCCGGCCTTGGTGCTGCAGTAAGCACTCCACCCCTGTATGGGCCTTTCTGCAGCGCCTGAAGTAATATTGATAATGATCATTTCACTTGAAACTTCACGCAGCAGGATGTTCGAAATCATCATAGGAGCAATCAAATTAACATGAGCATTTTGAATTAATGCCGCATGATTGAGATTCCCGGCTGTCCCGATTGGATCTATGATCCCTGCGTTGTTAAATACATATACGGTCTCCGGATTTTTTTCCTGCAATAAGGCTGTCAGTTTGCTGAAAACAGTTTCAAGCTCATCCGGTGAGGACAGGTTGCAGAAATATTGAGCGAAGAACACGTTGTTCTCTGCAGCAATTTTTGCCAATTCTGGGTTTTCGGTCCTTGATACAGATATGATTCCTGTTCCTTCAGACATCATTCTCCTCGCAATGGCCGCTCCTAACCCTTTTGATGCGCCTGTTATAATAGCCAATTTCACTTTCATCACTCCTATTTTCTGCTTCATTATCTCCTATTAAAGCAGAAAACAATTATTTTTTCCTGTATCGGCCATTGTGTTCCTGTCTGAATGCCTTCATTTCATCCTCTATTAAATTGATAATGGAGAGGGACATTCCTGAAAACAGGCAGGCAACCGTAATCGTGCTTATGCCAAACAGAAGGTAAAGAAAACAGGTGCTGAAAAAAGTAAACAGGAGACAATAGTGGCATGCGCTAATCTTTCGCATTGACCGGCTCTGCCTTCAAGTAATAATCACTGAATACATCCGCAAAAGCTTTAATGGAGTTATTCAGTTCATCCAGATTATTTTCCACACCTCCGAATTCCAGCAGAAGGGCCCGTTCGGAAAGATCCTGGTTATATATGCCGTTGCCTTCACTTTTTCCTTTCACAATGACCCCCCTGCTAATTCCCTTATATTTTGCTTCCAGTGCCTGGTGGAGCTCCGTAGCCACTTTTAAGTTCTGCTCATAGCTTTTGTGCTCCTTGCCCACGACAAAAAACAGTCGAGCGTATGGCTCCTGGCCAATTAATGCGGTAGTCTTCCCGCGAGGCAGTGAATCCCTGTGGATATCAATCAGGAATTTAACATCTTTATTCTCTGTCATGGCAGTCTGGACAGTTTCTCTGGACATCGCATAGGAATTTTCCCAGTTCCAGCCCTTCTTTTTCAGTTCTGCGGCTATGTTGGTTTTATCATGCTCCGCACCTATGCCTTTTCTAGCCAATTCTTCACTAAGCTTTTTCCCGACAGCAATAATATTCACCTGTTCATTGGGGCTGACGGCCTCATCTGTATTTTTTACATCTTTTAATAATGGAGCAAACGATTCCCAGCTGTGGGAATGGTAAATGAAAACCCCCTTTTCGTCCGGAATTACCGGGGGAGCACCATTTTCCTCACTCTGGCCGTTATTCATAGCCAGTTCTTTTTCTTTTAAAAGAACTTCAAGGGGAGGGGCGGATTCCACTGGCAGGTTGGTGAAATCGGTACCCTCTCCGGCAACGGCAATACTGGTATCAAAAATCGAAAAACCAGGGAGCTCCCGGCCAAGGAACGTTCTAATATCCTGCGGCTGTGTATTGGTTGCCAGCTTAAATAGGGTTCCGGACAGGGAGTAGCTTTCGGCAGGAGCTTCCTTATAAAAATAATGATTCTCAGCTTTTAAAAAGTGAATGAAGAGCTGGCCGGCTTTAATATCCTTTAGCAGCACATTCATATGTGACGAAGAAAAGGCAGCCGGATAAAGCGTAACAGCCCCGGCAAGCGCCATGACTGCACAAATACTGAAAAGCCAGCTGTTTATATAAAAGAAAAGAGAATGGACGCTTAATTTAGAATTCATATCAATCCCTCCACTCTCTAAATATATGACGGATAAGCTGAATTAGAAGATAAGAGAGCCAAAGGGAAATCGGGCTTTTTAACGAATTTATTAAAAGAGTCTATAAAAGGGAGATGACTGAAATGGTACAGCAAGTATTAATGGAAAAAGACGAACATAGAAAATTGGCCATCAGCTTATTCAACAAAGTATGGGACCTGATGGAAAATCCTGATAGAACGGAAGAAGAAAACCTCGAAATGATCCATATGGTACATACATCGCGCTATCATTGGGGAATTGTCGGGCACCCTGTTAACCTTTCAAGGGGAGAGTGGCAGATATCCAGGGTATATACAGTCTTAAACCGGGCTGAACCCGCTCTATTTCATGCTAAAAGAAATCTTGAAATTTGTCTTTCTAACAAAATTGGGGACTTTGATTTGGCATTCGCCTATGAAGCGTTGGCCCGCGCCTATAAAATAGCCGGCGATGAAGAAAATGTACAGCAATATAAAAAGCTTGCTTTCGAGGCTGCCGAAGAGATCGCAAAAGAAGAGGACAAAAAAGTGGTTCTGAATGATCTTGCAACCATTTAGTATAAAATACATAATAAAAAGCAATCCTTTGTACTAAATCTCAAAAGGCCTGAAAGGGCCTTTTATTTTTTGAAAAGATTTCATTGTTTTATCACAAATGGCTTTTATAGTTAGATTATCAAAGAACATTATAGATAAAGAGAGGGACACTAAATTGAAAAAGATATTATTCAGCCTAATGGCGGGATTGCTGGTTCTTGGCGGATGCAGCCAATCTGATGAAGAAAAGCCTGCAAAAAACGACGAAGTGCCGCAGATTATTGAAGCTGTCATCGAGGTGCCTGAAACCATTAATCCTGGTGAGAGGGTGACCCTTGCTGTCACTGTCAAACAAGGCGGGGAGGCCGTAAAAGATGCGGATGAGGTGAAATTTGAAGTCTGGCAGGAAGGACAAAAAGAAAACGGTAAAATGATAGAGGCAAAGCACGGGTCAGAGGGGAAATATACCGCTGAACATGCTTTCGCAGAAGAAGGCCTTTACTATGTTCAGTCCCATGTTACGGCAAGAAGCCAGCATACGATGCCAATGGTTTCGGTACAAGTGGGTGAAGTCAAAGCAGGGGACTCAGAAACGGGGCATGATCAAGAAAATGAAGATGGCCACTCTCACGGCCATGGCGGTGAGGTGTCCATTGAGCTGCAGGCCCCTGACCAAGTCCATGCAAACGAACAAACACAACTATCTGCCCTGGTTGATAATGAAGGGGAACCGCTCGCGGATGCTAAAGTAAAACTTGAAATCTCGCTGAATGGTGAAACACCTCAATGGGTGAATATGTCTGAACCAGAACCGGGCAAATACACTGCCGGCCATCAGTTTACAAATGCAGGCACATACACCATCACGACACATGTCGAAAAAGGCGACGACATTCACGAGCACACAGAAACTGAATTAACGGTGCATTAAATACTTTTCAGCGGGGAGGATTAATTACCCCGCTGATTCTTTTAGTTTACCAGATAAAGTTTTGGCGGGGACTTCGGACACAAAACCCCCGAAAAGCCCGGTGAAAGTCCGAAGTCGGAGCAACTTCAGACACAAACCACAGGATAAAGTCAATTTGAGTCGGAAGTCAGAGCAACTTCAGACACAAGCGGCAGGAACCGGCCAGTTTGAGTCCGAACAGGGTGCAGCTTCAGACTCACCCCCGAAAAAATCTGATGAATGTCCGAACCCCTCCCCGGCCCCCAAGAGCATCATCGATTAAGAGCACCGATGAAACTGGCACAGATACCCCACTCACAGTTTCATGATAATATAGAAGGAGAGATTACAGAAAAGCAGGTGTCAAAGAGATGTCAGATACACATTTGCATTTTAATACGGGGATTGGGGTCCAAAAGCCTAATAGCATTCGGAATAAGGATATCAGCTGCCCTTTTTGTGCAAGGGAGGAGCTGACCGATATCATTGCCGTAGAGGATTCAATTATTTTGCTGAAAAATAAGTTTCCTGTTCTGGAAAACTCCTATCAGACGGTGCTGATTGAAACGGATCAATGTGACGGTGAGCTGTCGGTTTATCCTGAAGAGCATTTGGTCAGGTTAATTTCATTTGGTTTAAAACATTGGCTGCTAATGGAAGAAAGCGGGGAATATGAATCTGTATTATTTTTCAAAAACCATGGGCCATTATCCGGGGGAAGTATCGCCCACCCGCATATGCAGATTGTGGGATTAAAAAATATTGATTACAAGGAAAAAATTCAGGTGCAGGATTTTGAAGGGCTCCTTATTCATGAGGAAAGCGGAACGGTGTTCACTTTATCGACTTCCCCGAGAATCGGCTTTTATGAATTTAATGTGAAGCTTGCCGATCAGGATGATATTCCGTACTTTGCGAAATGCATCCAGACTGCAGCGCATTATATTCTGAATGCCTTCCCTTTTCCAAGTAATAGTTATAACTTGTTTTTCTACAAGCTGGGCAGGGAGATTTACGCGAAAATTGTTCCGCGCTATATTACTACGCCTATTTTCATTGGATACAGCATCCCCCAGGTGCCTAATAATCTCGAGTGGATGAGAGATGATATAAAAGTGAGATATTTTAGCGGAGAGTTTAGAACCGGGTCTTAATGCCTTTTGCATCCGAAAAAAGAGAATCTTAGACTGTGCTGAATATGGCCGTAAATAACTATTCTCAGTAATCGTAAAAATTTGAAATAATAACCATTCGCTTTTAGAAGTTGTGATTTGTCTCTATAAAAAATATAATGAAATATTGTAGCGAGGAATATTGTGAGGTACATATGCTATTCCTTGCACTGTGCTCCGTTATGCCTTAAAAGGTAAATGGTTTTGTTTTTTAAAGGAGAATGATCATGACCTCAAATCGATATACACCTCCTAAGCTGGATTGGGGCTTAGTATTAATATTGATGCTGCTATTCCTGGTAAGTGCTATCTCTATTTACAGCGCACAGACTACAGGACAATATACAGAAAACTTCCTATTGAAGCAGGTTGTCTGGTATGCCGTTGGAACAGGAATCATCGCTGCCGTAATCACACTGGATTCCGATCAGCTGAAGAAAATTTCCTGGTATGTGTATGGCCTCGGCATTGTACTGCTTGGATTCCTGGTTGTGGCGCCAGCAAGCATAGCTCCTGTCATTAATGGGGCAAAAGCATGGTACAAGGTTCCTGGGATGGGATCCCTTCAGCCAGCTGAGCTTGTTAAAGTGTTCATTATTCTGGTATTAGCGAAAACGATCGATGAGCATCATCAAAAAAATCAATACAAAACCATGCAGACTGATTTATGGCTGCTGATTAAATTGGCTGGATTAACAATGGTGCCTCTGCTGCTGGTTATGCAGCAGCCCGATTTAGGGACAAGCCTTGTCTTTCTGGCAATCATGCTTGGCATGATCTTCATTTCAGGAATCAGCTGGAAGCTGCTTGCGCCTATATTTGGAACAGGTGCGGCTCTCGCAGGCACCATTTTATATTTTGTTTTATGGCATCCGGATATCCTTGAGAAGTATCTGGGAGTAAAGGAATATCAGTTTGCGCGCATCTATTCCTGGATTGACCCCTATAATTACCAAAGTTCAACCGGGTTTCAGCTGACACGTTCTCTCCTTGCCATTGGATCAGGGGAAACAAGCGGGAAAGGATATGGAACGAGGGAAGTCTATCTGCCTGAGAGCCATACCGATTTTATTTTCAGTATTGTAGGCGAAGAATTTGGTTTTGTAGGGGCTAGCATTGTGGTCAGCCTTTTCTTCCTGCTGATTTACCATATTACCAAGATTGGCATGGAAACGAAGAACAATTTCTATACCTATATTTGTGTAGGTGTTATCAGCATGGTTACCTTCCATGTCTTTCAGAATATCGGAATGACCATCGGCCTTTTGCCTATCACAGGCATTCCGCTTCCTTTCATCAGCTATGGGGGAAGCTCGCTGATGGGGAATATGCTGGCCATGGGACTGATATTCTCGATTCGCTACCATTATAAAAAATATATGTTCTCAACTAGTGATTAAATAGAAAGAGCGGGCTTATGACAGCCCGTTCTTACTCAATAATGCCGGTTTCTTCGACAGTGACATTGCATTTTACATCAAAATTAAGCGTTTTATATTCATCCTCCCACTTTTTATAATCAAAATTCCTGTGCTGTGTTTTTTTAATTTGGCCCAGTCCAACTGGATCAATTCCAAGCTCCTGAAACTGTTTAAGCAGCTTGAGACATTCCTTTTCAACCTTTTTCTCCAGTTTTTTTTCTACGTCCTTAACCACCTTTGAAGACAGTTTAGTGCCGGTATACTCACGGATAATGCCTTCAATATTAATGTTGATGGAAGCATGATTATCAGTAATTTTAATTTTATGTTTGGATTTAATGCTCTTTACAGCAGCAAGATTTCCTTTTTCTAACTTAACGTCGAAATTTCCTTCACTATATTTGTCAACCAGCAGCTTAAAAAAGAACAAATCCTTTAAAGGCAGGATTTCTACCTCCCTATCCTGGTCGAAAAGGCTAACTCCAATGATCTCCACTTTATCATCCGCAATCTTTTTGATGCGGGGAAGAAATGTGTCTCTCCCTTTCTCGTAATAATTACGGGAAGCAATGTGGAGGTTGGTTTTCGGAATATCCCGATGCTCAATATTATGCTGTATCAAATTATATATGTAAGTTGAATTTCCCCTTGTTCCATACTCTCCCATCATTACGTCTTCCGCTTTATCCTCCGAAGTCACAACAAATACCCGTGCACCAATACTTGGGTCTCTTTGAAAAGAATCTATAAGGTCATAGATCCCTTGCCTCGAAATTTTAGGCCCGAAGACCGCCACCTTTAATCCGCCTGTCACAACCGGCTCAGATGATTGCCGGGTTACATCTAATAAAAGATCTTGGCGGAGCTTACCATTTCCTGAAAAGGTCCGGTTTATCACGCTTTTATCAGGCTGAAATTCCTGAAATAATACTGTCCCTCTGTATTTGTCTTTTGAATCCTCTGCTAAATCGTAGCCAACTCCTACTTCAATGTTAATATCATCCAGTATTTCTTTGTCCACACAGCCGGCTAGCAGCAGCACTAAACAAATAAGCAGCAGATTTTTCATTTCTTCTTCCCCTTTTTCAGCTTTTTGGCAATCATAACCGCAGCGAAAAGCAAAGGAATATAAATAAAGTTAAAAATAAATCCCATTTTACCAACATAGTCATTAAGCATATTAATTTTTTCTCTTGTATCCATGAAAGTAATAATGGATAGCACTGCGGCAACAACAAAAAATACGCCCACTTTCTGGCGGATATTAAAAACCCTTTTAATGAGCCGTGAGGCGATCCAGACAGATATGCATATATTAGGAAGAATGATTAAGTTCCAGTTGGCGATTCCAATATATTCAAAACGTTCAACAAAGGGCATCTCCACTATTTTCCACATTGTTAAACTGGCCCAAATTTGTTTAGACAGCTGGTCTTCGGAAAAATAGGCAAAGGTAATGATGGCTAAAATTGTATATATAAGAGTAGTTGTCATTACGGCCAAATGAGCCCATTTCTGGGATTTCCTTGGTTCTTTAATAAAAGGATAGAAAAAAATGATACTTTCAAACCCAATAAAAGTAAGGGACATATGAAAAGAAGCTGTAAGCAGCTCTTTTACGGAATGATCCCAAATGGGCAGCAGATTGTAAAAATTGGAGAATTTAAGCGCCCAGCCAAATGTAAGGAGAAGGTAGGCCGGCAAAACAAGCCCAAAGAATGCGATACCCACGACAGTCCTAAATCCCCCAAAAATAATGTATACACAAAGCGCCAAAAAGCCGAAGGAGAACCAGAAGGTGTTGATTTCCGGAAACATCCAAACCTGAATGACTTCTATAAATGTCCTTAAAACTGTTAAGGAAAAAAGGATAAAATAGCCAATGAAAATGGCGCTGAGTGCTTTGCCAATAAAGTTTCCTGCGACGTATTTATGTGCAGTTACAATATCACCGCCAGCAGTCTCGCAGATTTTATAGATTAACCAAATAATTACGTGAATGCATCCGCCGGCAAATAAAATGGATATCCAGGCATCATATCCTGCATCCATTGCAATAATTCTCTGATAACCTAACACGCCAATTCCGATTTGTATGGACATAACCATGTAAAATACTAAAAAGGGGGATATTTGTAATCTCTCTGGTATAGGCTGTTCCTTCATCTGGTTCACCTCCATATGATAATCTCAAAACGCTCTGCGCAGATACCTGCTTCATTATTCATCAATATCTTTTTTCTTTTTTGCTTTTTTCTTGTTAAAACGGATAGGATTTTTAGTTCTTAAAAAAATCGGCCTTTTGGATTGTGCTTCAAATGGAAGCCGGATAAGGGCATCCTTCATATCCACCACCCGAGGGGGGTAGAGCGGTTCAAGGAATGGCCTTCCAAGTGAAGTCAGCCTGGTTAAATGAGTCAACAGTACACAGAAGCAAAATACAATTCCGAGCAGGCCCCATAACTCTGCGAAAAACAGAAAAGGAAAGCGAAGCAAACGAATCGTATTGCCCATCCTGTATACAGGTGTTGTAAAGGAAGCGAGAGCTGCAAGGGCTACAATAATCAGCAGGACGTTACTCGTCAGGCCTGCTTCTACTGATGCAGTTCCTATTACAATTCCTCCCACGATACCGATTGTCTGGCCGACCTTCGTCGGAAGACGTGCTCCAGCCTCGCGAAGTAATTCAATCGTAAGCTCTAAAAACAGCGCTTCAAGAATAGGAGGAAGCGGAATCTCTCGCCTTGATGTGATTAAAGTACTCATCAAATCCTTTGGAATCAATTCATAATGATATGAAAGAGTTGCTACATAAATAGGTGTAATCAGAATAGAAAACGCAACCGCGAACAAGCGGATAAGCCGGAAAAAAGAAGATAAAATCCAATTTAAAAAATAATCTTCAAAAGAGCTGAAAAACTCAACGAGGGTGGTTGGCGTTATTAATACATGGGGTGATCCGTCAACCACAATAGCGATTTTTCCCTCTGCCAAAATCCCCGCGACCCTATCAGGCCGCTCTGTATCAAGCAGCTGAGGGAAAGGGGAATTGGAGTTATCGCTAATCAGCTGGACAATATAAGAGCTGTCTGTGATGGCATCAAACTGTACGTTCTTAAGTCTCTGCCTGACAGTGTCTACATTATCCTCATTCGTGATATTTTCCATATAAAGAATTGCGACTGAAGTCTTTGACAGACTTCCCAGTGTGAATTCTTCAATGATCAGTTCTTTTACAGGCAGGCGTTTCCGGATTAAATTCAAATTTTGGCCCATTGATTCTACAAAGGCTTCCTTGGGACCGATAACAGAAAACTCAACCTCAGGCTGGCTTAAACCTCTGACTATTTCTTTTTGCGCAGCTATAAAGCCGAAATGTTTGAGCTCTGTCTCAATCGTCAGCATGACGTAGCCATTCATCAGCTTTTGTTCAATTAAAGAAGGGTCGTCGCAAATCTGCACATCAGCTACAGGAACAAGCTGTTTAATGTCCTCGATTTCCCGAAACTCGTCTTCGAGCAGGTTTGGGAGAATGCCATCCTGGATAATATTTTCATCGATTAACGTAGCCATGAAAGTAAGTCCAAAACGCACATTCGTTTTTTGGTTATAATAAAAGATTTTTTTAAAGTCTTTGGATTTAATGAAGGATTGCTCCCATTCCTTATGCTCTATATCCTCTTTAATCCGTTTATTCTTCAACCATTTCCTCATAGGTAAATCACCATCATTTTCGGCATTACGCTTATTGTTGCCGGTTTTGGAAAACTTATGAATGGAAGGCAACAAAAATAATGTTTAGGTGTCGGGGTACTTTAAGAAGATAGTGAGGGCAAATAAAAAAGGAACCTGGGTCAGGTTCCTTTTTTATTAAGCTCCGGTGCCTGGCCACTCGAGTCCGTTAGGCAGGCGCCGAAGTTAATATATATTTGAGCTCTCATAAAAGAGGGGGTATTATGGGAGCGCAATCACAAGTTTTGCATTACTTCACAAGGTATTTCTCAATGTCATCCAATAGCAGGTTAGCAGCAATAACGCCTCCGGCAGTATTCCAGATGGTGTCGCTGACTTCATGAACATTGCCTTCCTGAGCTACTTTAAGGTTCTTGAATAATGGATCTTCAATCCATTCTTTAGCAAGTTTATTTGCTTCGCCATCCCCTGTTTCATATGTGAAGTAGAATAAAACATCTCCATCCATGGCAGGAATGCGCTCTTTCGTAGCATTCTTTTCAGCGAAGTCATCAACATTCTGGCTTTCCGGACGTGCAAGTCCAATTTGATCAAGAATGACGCCTGAGAAGGAGTCTTTATGGTAGATGCGGACGTCCCCAGCCATGAAGCGGACAATGGAAACTTCCTGGTCTAATTTATCGCCAAGGCTCGTTTTAATTTCTTCGATGCGGCTGTCATAATCAGCAAGGACTTTTTTGCCTTCTTCTTCTTTATTGATAGCTTTTGCGTAAAGCTCGAAATTTTCCTTCCAGTCTCCGCGTAATGTTTCAGCAAAGACAGTAGGAGCAATGTCATTTAATTGATCAAAGATTTTTTCCTGGCGCATTTTGTTGCCGATAATAAGGTCCGGCTGCAGCGCTGCTATTGCTTCTACATTGACTTCACTTTCTGTACCAACAATCTGAACATCTTTCATATCATCAGCGATATGGTCATACCACGGATCGCCAGTCCAGGACTGAACGGCACCAACTGGAGTAACACCCATGGAAAGTAATGCTTCAGTACCTTCGTTAGTCAAAATGACAACTTTTTCAGGTGCTTTATCAAGCTCAGTTGTGCCCATTGCATGCTCAACTGTATAGCCTGTATCTTCTGTTTTGGTTCCTTCTTTTTCCTTATCGGCTTTCTCATCCTGTTCACTGTTATTCCCGCAGGCAGCCAGGAACAAGATTGTGAAAACTGAAAGAATGGCTAGTAAAGACTTGAATTTCATTATGTACTCCTCCATTTTTCGTTGTTAATGATAATCATTTTCATTTGATATTTTTATACTAATGTGAACGCTTTATATTGTCAATAGGTAATTGAAAATCATTTTCATTGAAAATGATTTTCAAACTCGTTGACAGCTAATCCTCTGTACAATAGACTGAAAATGTAACTATACCTTATAAAATAGACGCAAGAAGGGTCTCGCTATGCTATTAAAAACAAATTCTCTGAGATGGGCTGGGCTATTGGCAGCTGTTCTCCTTTTATTAGTATTAATGTCTTTCAGTATTGTATACGGATATACCGACACAACCTGGAAGATGGCAATTGATGCATTTACAAACTTTGATGGAACGAATGAACACATAATCATTCAATCTGTCCGTCTGCCGAGAGCTTTGATTGCCGCGGCGGTAGGGGCAAGCTTAGCCATTGCGGGTGTCCTGCTCCAGTCATTAACAAAGAATCCTCTTGCTGCTCCTGAAATCTTCGGAATTAACGCAGGTGCCGGATTTGCAGTTGTCATTACAGTAACGCTATTTTCCATCAGTAATCTGCAGGTCTTTACATGGGTATCATTTCTGGGAGCAGCTGTTTCATTTATATTTGTATATATTATCGGCTCTATCGGCAGGGAAGGGCTGACGCCTATGAAATTAACCCTTGCCGGTGCGGCGATGAGTGCCATGTTTGCTTCAATGACACAAGGCTTTCTCGTCATTAATGAGACTGCCCTTGAGCAGGTGCTGTTTTGGCTGGCGGGGTCTGTATCCGGAAGGAAGCTTGAGACCCTCGCAGCTGTATTCCCATATTTACTGGCCGGCTGGATCTTTTCACTCATCATTGCTGGAAAATTGAACGTCCTGTCAATGGGTGAGGATGTTGCGAAGGGGCTGGGCTTGAAAACAGGATTGCTTAAATTGGGTGCAGGCATTGTTATTGTTCTTCTGTCAGGAGGGGCGGTAGCTGTCGCAGGTCCCATTGGTTTCCTCGGCATTGTCATTCCACATTTGACCCGGGCTGTCGTAGGCATTGATCATCGCTGGGTTATTCCTTATGCGGGTCTTCTCGGCGGGATGCTCCTTCTGATTGCAGACATAGCATCCAGGTACATCATCATGCCGCAGGAAGTACCTGTCGGTGTCATGACCGCCGTTATTGGAACTCCTTTCTTTGTATATATTGCCAGAAGGGGGTTCAATAAATAATGAAAAAATATTATAATTTGCGCTTTTTTGGCGATAAGATATCTTTTTTAGTAAACAGGAAAGCACTTATCACATTTTTATTATTGGTAGCAGCTGCTGCTGGAGTATTCGTGATCAGCACCGGCACGGGTGAAATGAAGATCAGCCCTCTAAAGGTAGTGCAGGTATTCTTTGGCGGTGGTTCGGATATGGATAGGCTGATCATTCAGTCATTCAGACTTCCAAGAATCATCGTTGCCTTGATGGTGGGAATGGCGCTTGCTGCAGCGGGGGGCATTCTGCAGGGGATTATTAGAAATCCGCTTGCATCTCCTGATATTATCGGGATTACAGGGGGAGCATCTGTAGCAGTTGTAGGTTTTCTTGCTTTCTTTAGTGATAAAAACAATGCATTAACTGTAAGTATTAATTGGATGCCTCTTGCAGCTTTTGCGGGTGCTGCTATTCTGGCTTTCCTTGTTTATTTTCTGGCCTACAAGGATGGAGTGTCGCCAATACGCCTTGTTTTAATTGGAATTGGACTTGCAAGTTTAATGAAGGCGCTGACCACTTTGATGATGGTCTTTGGACCAATTTACCAGGCCAGCCAGGCGAATATCTGGATAACCGGAACAGTTTACGGTTCAAATTGGGATAATGTCGCCATATTGGTCCCTTGGACGCTCGTGTTTCTGGTACTGGCGTTTGTTCTGTCACGTAATGTCAATATCCAGGAACTTGGCGATGATATTGCCATGGGTGTAGGCAGCACTGTACAGAAATACCGTTTTCTGCTGCTGATGGTCAGCACGGCATTAATTGGCGGAGCTGTCGCATTCGGCGGAGGGATAGGCTTTGTCGGCTTAATGGCTCCTCATATGGCACGAAGGATGGTAGGCTCTGCTTTTGGCGCTTTGCTTCCGGCTTCTGCATTGATTGGAGGAATCCTGGTCATGGCAGCCGATCTGATAGGCAGGACTTTGTTCTCGCCGCTTGAAATTCCGGCGGGGGTGTTTACAGCAAGCATTGGCGCACCTTACTTCATTTACCTGCTTTTCAAGACAAGAAACGCATAAGCTGGAAAAGCTTGAAACTCGTATGATACAGGCAACTGGAGAGCCTATAGATATAAATATTAGGAAAAGGAGAGGGCAGAGATGACAGCAGGGCAAGCAATCGCTACCAAAGACTTAACCTTGTCATATGGAGACACCATTATTATTAATGAACTGGACCTGGAAATACCTAAAGGGGAAATCACTGTATTTATTGGTGGAAATGGCTGCGGGAAATCGACATTGCTAAGATCTATTGCCAGGCTGCTAAAGCCGAAATCTGGTGCTGTATTATTGGAAGGTGAAGCTATAGCCAAACTTTCCACAAAAGATGTTGCCAGAAAGATGGCGATTCTGCCACAATCTCCTTCAGCTCCGGAAGGGCTTACAGTTCTTCAGCTTGTCAAACAGGGAAGATACCCCTATCAAACATGGCTGAAGCAATGGTCTACTGAAGACGAATTAAAAGTCAGAAATGCTTTGAAGGCAACAGGTATGGAAGAATTGAAAGACCGGACAGTCGATTCCCTATCAGGGGGGCAGCGTCAGAGGGCTTGGATTGCCATGACTTTGGCACAGGATACAGATACTATTCTGCTGGATGAGCCAACAACCTATTTGGATATGACACATCAAATTGAAATCCTTGATTTATTATTCGAGCTGAATGAAATGGAACAGCGTACCATCGTCATGGTGCTTCATGATCTGAATTTGGCCTGCCGCTATGCTCATAATATTGTTGCGATAAAGGATCAAAAGGTTTTTGCTCAGGGCAAGCCGGAACATGTCATTAATTGCGGATTGGTTAAAAACGTGTTTGGCATGGAATGCGAAGTGACGATAGATCCATTATTCGGCACACCGCTATGCATCCCGTATGGAAAAGGGCGATGTATTTTAAAGGGGCAAGGACTTCAGGGATGATTAAATTAACAGGAGAACAGGCAGAAGCTCTCGGGAAATTCAGACTTGCCCGGGATTCAGGGGAAAGCTCTCCTTTAACCATTAAAGTGGAAAATTTGCTGGACCCATCTCAAACGGGGGCATATCTGAAGGAAGTGAAAAACCATTTAGGAGCACCTGATAATAAAACGGCAGCTTCTATTTTAATAAAAAGGTATGCCTTTCTGCCTGTCATTTACTTGTATTGCATGTCATCCTGGAACGTGAAATTGGATATCAGCCATGAAAATATAACATTTCTAAGTCAGGAAATAGACGGTCTGTGGCTTCCGGGCTTTCACTTTACCCGCCTTCAGGGCCAAGGGGCCGGGATGGATAGGGATCAATGGAGAGAGGATGCGGTGAGGACTCTTTTTAATGGCCATATCTTTCCGCTGATCAATAGAATAGCTAGCGAAGGAAAAGTCTCTAAACTAATTCTTTGGGAGAATATAGCCATTTATCTGTTCTGGCTTTACGAAAAGATTTTACCCCTGGAAACACATTCGGAAAGGGCGGCTGAAGATTATAGGTTTATCCTGGAGCAAGCTCCGGGCAATTTATTCGGCGATGAAAATACGAATCCCTTAAAGAAATTTGACAGCAGGAAAATTGTAATTGAAAACACCGGCACAGCAGTAAGGCCCAGGAAAACATGCTGCTACTCCTACTTGACCAGCAGCGGTAAACGATGCGGGACTTGTCCACTTTCCTGCAACAGTAAAAGGAGGATTCCTGATGAATGATCGTTTGAAGGAACAGCTGGATGGCCTGCTTGAAAAATATACCGAACTCCTAATCGGCGAGGCCTCTCCGGAGTTAAAAGAAAAGGTTGAAGCATGGGCACTGTACTCTTTTATTGCGAAATCCATGCCGCCTTTAGCTAAGCACTGGAATGATACTTATCCTGATGCAAAAGAAGAAATGAAAACTCTCATAGCTGAAATAAAAACACTGAATGAAGAGATGAGAAGCAAAAAAAAGTAAACCTTATGTATTTAAATAAACCGCTGCCATCAAAAGCAGCGGTTCTTTTAGCATATTGCAATAATTGTCTAGCTCCACAAGGAACACTTCGACAGCAACATCATCGCACGACTAAAAGCGTTAGCTTTTAGGAGGAGCGCCTACCCCCTCGAGGTCACAAGCCAAGCCTCCCAAAAAGGCAAAGAACGCCTTTCCGTGAGGCTCGTCTTGTGCTTGTCGGGGGTGGACAAGGCGCTTCCGCTTTTCTTATTGCATCTGGCCATTGCCATAAGGCAATTGATTGGTGTAGCCCTGAAACTGCTGATAGGATTGCTGGAGCTTTTGCTGATCTGCAGCTTCAACCTTATACCAGCCTTTTCTGAACATTAGATTGTAAAATTCTCTCTGCTGGTTTTGTGTTTCATTAAATGCCGCAAGAATATCCTGATACAGGCTTTGGTGGCTTGCCTCATTTAAGGCAACCGAATAGGCATCTGTCATATACTTTTCAGTAGATAGAATATCATTTGTAAAATCCCGCTCATTCATTTGGGGTGTTTTATTTACCTGTGTTTCGGGATTTTGAATCGTATTGGGATTCTGGTTCTGGTTCATTTTCAATGCTCCTTCCTATTGCATTCCCATAAAGTTTTGCTGACTTTGCTGGTTTAAATGAACAAGCAGCTGTTCATAGTGACGCTGATGCATTTGGCCGCATTGCTCGAAATGTGTTTTTAGCTCCTGGTCCTGGCATTGCTGCGCGTAAAAATGCGCTTTTTTACATGCCAGAAGATTCCATGAAAGCATGTCTGTTAAGTAAAGGGCATCTTTAGTGGAAATGACAGCAGGAGGCTGCTGCATAATGCCCTGCTGATTCTGCATGTTCATATTTTGCTGCTGCATAATTTGTTCCTCCAATTCTAATAGCGTTATTCGAACATATCTTGCCTCTGAAAAATGTTTGCTATTCTGCTGAAGATGATTTACCTATCTGCATAATGCAAATTATAAAAAGACCGAAGGCAGCCTGTTTTCAAAAAAAACGGCTCATCGCTTATATTGATTATTTTGGCTATTTCTTTTCTTAGGTCCTTCCCTCTCAACAGTCGGGCCTGCATCTCCCTGGACACTAGCAGCGCTGACTCCTGCCTTAGAAGGATCTTTTTTCATTTTTCCCATTTCTTTCACCTCCGCTCACGAATTAAAAATGTTTCCTTTTTAGAGTGTCCAAAACACTTATCACAAATTGCACAAAAAAATTACAGCTGAGACAATATAAAATTTCAAAACATTTTTAAATTTCCGCTTAAAATCATTGCGTAAATTTTGCAAATATTTTATAGTTATAACTAACAGAACTCATTCAGAAGAGAAGCATATTTTTTTTGAAAATAAAATGAATGAGTATTCATTCAAAAAAGCAAAAGGGGGAAACAAAGTTGATCCAACAAATAAAAAAGGCGGCAGTTTTAGGCTCAGGAGTAATGGGATCGGGGATCGCAGCCCATCTGGCCAATATCGGAATTCCAACACTTTTACTGGATATCGCGCCTCGCGAATTAACGGATGCCGAAAAGGCGAAGGGTCTTACTCTTGAAAATAAAGCAGTCCGCAATCGAATCAGTGAAGGGAACCGCCAAAAGCTGTTAAAACAAAAGCCCGCCCCATTAACTTCTAAAAAGAATATGGCTTTGATTGAGGCAGGAAACTTTGAAGATGACATGGAGCGTCTGAAGGATGTCGATTGGATTATTGAAGTTGTTGTGGAAAACCTCAGCATAAAGAAGCAGGTTTTTGAAAAAGTAGACCGGCACCGTAAGCCTGGGAGCATTGTCAGCTCCAATACGTCAGGGATATCTGTTGAAGCAATGTCAGAAGGGCGCTCGGAAGATTTTCAAAAACACTTCCTGGGAACGCACTTCTTTAATCCTCCCCGCTACTTAAAGCTTCTTGAAGTCATACCTACTAAAAACACTTCTTCTGAAGTGCTGTCATTTATGAAGCAGTTTGGCGAAGATGTACTGGGTAAAGGAGTAGTTGAAGCAAAAGATACACCGAACTTTATCGCCAACCGGATCGGCACGTATGGCCTGCTGGTTACAGTGCAGGAGATGCTGAAGGGCGGATACAGTGTCGGCGAAGTAGATTCCATCACAGGGCCGCTGATAGGCAGGCCGAAAAGTGCTACCTTCAGAACACTTGATGTGGTAGGGCTTGATACATTTATACACGTGGCAAACAATGTTTATGGCCAGGTGGATGGGAAAGAAAAGGATGTTTTTGAAGTTCCGGACTTCATGAAAGTGATGCAGGAAAAAGGCTGGCTTGGAAGCAAAACAGGGCAAGGATTTTTCCTGAAAAAAGGCAAAGAGATTCTGGAGCTGAATCCGGAAACTTTGGAATATGGCCCGCGCCAAAAGCTTAAGACAGCTTCGACTGAACTGGCCAAACAGGAAAAAGGCACTGCGGGAAAATTGAAAGCGCTTGTATACTCAGATGATCGCTCTGGCCAATTATTGTGGAACATTCTAAGCCCGGCTCTTCTTTATTCAGCACAGCTTCACGGCGAAATAGCTGATGATGTGACAGCGATAGACCGTGCGATGAAATGGGGCTTTGGCTGGGAACTGGGCCCGTTTGAAACCTGGGATGCCATTGGAGTAGAGAAATCGGTTCGAAAAATGGAGGAAGCAGGCGAAGAAGTGCCGGCATGGGTAAAAGAGATGCTGGAAAAAGGCATTAATTCCTTCTACAAAGAAGAAGAGGGACGGAAATATTTTTATCATAATGGCGAGTACAGATTAATCGAGGAAAACCCTAAAGTACTTAATTTAAAACAGCTTAAGAAGCAAAAAGGTGTTATTAAAAAGAATACCGGTGCAAGCCTTGTTGATATAGGCGATGGGGTTGCATTGCTGGAGTTCCATTCGCAGAGCAATGCCATTGGATTGGATATTATCCAGATGATCAACTTTGCGGTAGACGAAGTGGAGAAGAACTACAAAGGGCTTGTAATCGGGAATCAGGGCAAGAACTTCTGTGTAGGCGCCAATCTTGGAATGATTCTCATGGAAGCGCAGGATGACAATATTTATGAGCTGGATATGGTAGTCCGCCACTTCCAGAATGCCATGATGAAAATTAAGTACAGCGCAAAGCCGGTTGTTGCCGCTCCATTTGGCATGACACTTGGCGGCGGGGCTGAGGTATGTCTGCCTGCTGCACATATTCAGGCATCAAGCGAAACATATATGGGGCTGGTTGAAGCGGGTGTCGGCCTGATCCCGGGAGGAAGCGGAAACAAGGAGCTTTATTTGAAGCATCTTGAAAATATGCCAAATGGTGTGGAATTTGACCTTCAAAAGGTTGCGAATAAAGTGTTTGAATCGATTGCAATGGCAAAAGTTTCAACATCTGGCGAGGAAGCAAGAGACAATAACTTCCTGAACCTGGCAGATGGCATCAGTGTGAATGGGGATCATCTCCTTTATGATGCAAAGCAGGCTGTCCTTGCACTGCATGAGAAAGGTTATAAGCCCCCTGTCCGCAAAAAGGTGCCTGTTGTCGGTGAAACAGGTTATGCAACCCTTCTGCTGGGAGCACAGGCAATGCTTTACTCCGGCTATATTTCAGAGCATGATTTGAAAATTGCCAAAAAGCTTGCCTATGTAATTGCAGGCGGAAAAGTGCCATACGGAACAGAAGTTGATGAGCAATACTTGCTTGACTTGGAGCGCGAAGCATTCCTTAGCCTTGTTGCGGAACCAAAATCACAGCAGCGTATGCAGCACATGCTTTTAAAAGGGAAACCATTGCGCAATTAAGTGATAGAGTGGGACATTAATAGAAAGAGAGGGAACATGATGAGAGAAGCGGTTATAGTTGCAGGTGCCAGGACACCGGTCGGCAAAGCCAAAAAAGGTACGCTTGCAAATGTCAGGCCGGATGACTTAGGAGCACTCGCAGTAAAAGAAACCCTAAAGCGTGCAGGAAATTATGAAGGAAATATCGATGATTTAATTATCGGATGTTCTATGCCTGAAGCAGAACAGGGGCTGAACATGGCCAGGAATATCGGCGCCCTTGCCGGACTTTCACATGAAGTGCCGGGGATAACGATCAATCGCTATTGTTCTTCAGGCCTGCAGGCAATTGCCTATGCAGCTGAAAAAATCATGATTGGCCATGCAGATACAATTATCGCCGGCGGAGCAGAATCTATGAGCCTGGTGCCAATGATGGGGCATGTAGTCCGCCCGAACGCCAAACTGGCGGAAACAGCTCCTCAATATTATATGGGTATGGGACATACAGCTGAAGAGGTTGCAAAAAAGTATGGCATTACACGTGAAGACCAGGATGCATTTGCTGTCAGAAGTCATCAGAAGGCTGCTAAGGCAATCCAGGAAGGAAAATTTGCAGATGAAATTGTACCTGTAGACGTAACGTTCAGATCTGTTGGAAAAGACAATAAGCTTACAGAAAAAACAATCCAATTTAGCCAGGATGAAGGTGTTCGTGCAGATTCCACGATGGAATCACTTGGAAAACTGCGTCCCGCATTCTCGGTAACCGGAAGTGTCACAGCCGGAAATTCATCTCAGACAAGTGATGGAGCAGCAGCCGTAATGGTTATGGACCGGGAAAAAGCAGAATCATCAGGATTGAAGCCAATGGCTAAATTCAGAAGCTTTGCCGTAGGCGGTGTCCCTCCTGAGATCATGGGTGTCGGCCCGGTTGTGGCCATTCCTAAAGCATTAAAGCTTGCAGGGCTGGAGCTTTCGGATATTGGTTTATTTGAATTGAATGAAGCTTTTGCATCCCAATCCATTCAAATTATCCGTGAGCTGGGATTGGATGAAGAGAAAGTAAATGTTAACGGAGGCGCTATTGCACTCGGGCACCCGCTGGGCTGTTCCGGAGCCAAGCTCACTCTGTCTCTAATTCATGAAATGAAACGCCGCAATCAGCAATTCGGAGTAGTAACAATGTGCATCGGTGGCGGCATGGGCGCAGCCGGAGTATTTGAACTTTTATAAGATGAATCGAAAATTGGAGAGAAGCCACAGGCTTTTCTCTGCAAAAACAGAATGGAGGAAAGTAAATGTCAAATCAAACTGAAAATCTTATCAAAGGCGGAAGCTTTTTAATCGAAGATGTTTCCTATGACCGGGTTTTTACACCTGAAGACTATACAGATGAGCAGGTTATGATTGCTAAGACGACTGAAGATTATGTAGTGAATGAAGTTGTACCGCAAATTGAACATCTTGAAAACCATGAATTTGACCGTTCGGTAAAACTATTGAAGCAAGCTGGAGATCTTGGCCTATTAGGCGCAGATGTTCCAGAGGAATACGGCGGACTTGCATTAGATAAAGTAAGCTCAGCACTTATTGCAGAAAAAATGGCGCGTGCAGGCGGCTTTTCCATCTCTCACGGCGCACATGTCGGCATTGGCTCTCTTCCGATTGTTCTATTTGGAAATGAAGAGCAAAAGCAAAAATACCTTCCTGAACTTGCTACAGGTGAAAAGCTTGCCGCTTATGCATTGACAGAGCCAAGCTCAGGTTCTGACGCTCTTGGGGCAAAAACAACCGCCAAGCTGAATGCTGAGGGCACACACTATGTATTAAACGGTGAAAAGCAATGGATAACAAATGCAGGCTTCGCAGATGTATTCGTAGTATATGCAAAAATTGACGGCGAACACTTTTCTGCATTCATCGTTGAAAGAGAATTCCCAGGTGTATCTGTAGGGGCAGAAGAAAAGAAAATGGGAATCAAGAGCTCTTCTACCCGTACGTTAATTCTTGAAGACGCCAAGGTGCCAAAGGAAAACCTGCTGGGTGAATTTGGCAAGGGCCATGTGATTGCTTTTAATATCTTAAATATTGGCCGCTATAAGTTAGGTGTAGGAGCAGTTGGCGGAGCGAAGCGTGCATTCGAACTGGCTGTTCAGTATGCGAACCAGCGCCAGCAGTTTAAGACACCTATCTCTCAATTTAATTTGACTAAAGAAAAACTTGGCACAATGGCTTCAAAAATTTATGCAGCAGAAAGCGCAGTGTATCGTACAGTGGGTTTGTTCGAGGACCGTATGAGCAAGCTTACAGATGAGGAAATAAAAGATGGCAAGGAAGTCGCAAAGTCAATTGCTGAATATGCCATTGAGTGCTCCATGAATAAATTCTTCAATACGGAAGTCCTCGACTACGTAGTAGATGAAGGTGTTCAGATCCACGGGGGCTACGGTTTCATGGCTGAATATGAGATTGAAAGAGCTTATCGTGACTCACGCATTAACCGTATTTTCGAAGGAACAAACGAAATCAATCGTCTATTAGTACCGGGCACATACCTTCGCAAAGCACTTAAAGGAGAGCTTCCACTATTTCAGAAAGCTCAGGCGCTGCAGGAAGAGCTCATGATGATGATGCCTGAAGAGCCTGGTGACGAGCCGCTTGCGCAGGAAAAATATCTGGTTAAGAACGCGAAGAAGATCGGATTGCTTGCTGCTGGTCTGGCAGCACAAAAGTATGGAAAGGCTCTTGATAAAGAACAGGAAGTACTCGTAAACATTGCGGATATTATTTCGAATGCTTATGCAATGGAATCTGTTGTTCTTCGTACTGAAAAGGCTATTGAAAAAGCCGGCCTTGAAAAGAGCAAACAAAAGCTCCTGTACACTCAAATCTTCTGCCAGGAGGCATTTAACGAAATCGAGCAGGATGCAAAGGAAACACTTGTGGCAGTTGAAAACGGCGATGCACTGCGCATGATGATGTCAGCACTGCGCAAATTCACACGCCATACGCCAATCAATGTGATTACCAAGAAGCGTGAAGCATCAGAAAAACTGATCGACGCGGAACGTTTTACCGTTTAATCTGGCTTAGCTCCCTTCCGATGAAGGGGGCTTTATTATTGTAAAAATAACCATTCAAAAACTTTTTCCGGCATGCAGGAACAAATAGAAAAATGTCGAATATTAAATTGGTGATCAAGGTTATGCTTTGTCACCCTTTTATGTTACTATTCAATTAAAAGGCAGCAATTTTGGATAAGCTTGAATTTGCTAAAATGGGTGGTGAAAAAATGGCGTTGACTTTTTATTGGTATCCTAAATGCGGGACATGCCGTAAGGCCAAGAAATGGCTTGACGAACATAATCTGTCCTATGAAGAAATACATATTACAGAGAATCCGCCTTCCCGAAGCGAACTTGAAGCGCTTTATAAAAACAGCGGTTTGGAACTAAAAAAGTTCTTTAATACGAGTGGCCAAAAATATAGGGAGCTCGGCTTGAAGGACAAAGTAAAAACCTCTTCTGATGAAGAACTGCTCGACATTTTGGCAACAGACGGCATGCTGATCAAGCGGCCGCTGATGACAGATGGAGAGAAAGTAACAGTTGGCTTCAAAGATGAGGAATATGAAAAGACATGGCTTTCCTAATAGCTGGAAGCCACCATTAACCATGAGATCGATTACTGATCATAAATTGAAATATTTATATGGAGGGATACATAATGAGCACACCAAAAGAATTACGTTATTCAGAAGAGCATGAGTGGGTAAAAACAGAAGATGGGAAAGTACGCATTGGGATTACGCATTTCGCGCAATCAGAACTTGGTGACATCGTATTTGTTGAGCTTCCTGAAGTTGGCGATGAGCTGAGTGCAAACGAACCATTCGGAAGCGTAGAATCTGTAAAAACAGTGTCTGAACTTTATGCGCCTCTAAGCGGTAAAGTGGTTGAAGTAAATGAAGACCTTAACGACAACCCTGAGTTCGTAAACGAATCTCCATATGAAAAAGCATGGATGGTTGTGGTGGAGCCTTCAGATTTAAGCGAAGTAGAAAGCTTGATGACTGCTGAGCAATATGAAGAAATGACAAACCAAGACTAATTAGAGAGCCGGTTCACTTCCGAACCGGTTTTTTGCGTCTTTTAGGGTATATCATGTCCAGCTGCTTCTGCATTTTGTTCTTACCTTTAATTGCTATTTTTCTTTTACAGAGACATGGCAAAACTATGGGTACCCAGATGCATGAAAGGAATGATTACCCATGACATTGAAGCAGCAGAAAATCGATATAACTGACCGGGTCGTCGGCAAACTTAACAATAATGGGATAGATCTTTATCTTGAAAACGAAAAAATTGGACAAATCAGCCTTCCGGAAGGATCTTCTTTCAACTTGTCCCATCATTTTGAAACCGAACACCAAAAAATATACCAGAATGTCTCCGTCCCGGATCAAGCGCAATCACGCTACACAGACTGTGACGAAGGCGGCTGGTGCTGACTACTGTAAACAGCGGAATAACTTCCGCTGTTTATTTAATAGGCTAAAGCAGTTTGAACGGGCATACAATGAAATAAGTCTTTTTAAAATATATATTTTTCTTCAAAAACATTTTTTCTTTCCTAAACCGGGCAAGGAATATATAAATCAGCACAGCCCTAACCTCCAAAATGGGCAGGAGATTCACACCATAACCAAGAATAATGAATATATTAAGATAAAAACCAATGCATGACTGGCTTTAACTTTGGCTGTTTTCGAAGGGTATGATGTTTTTTATTTATTATATGCTGAGTTGATTGTAGCGGAAGGTGTGAGATCCTCGAAAATGCATTCGTATTTTCTTCGTGCGGTTGTTTACTCAAGGAAGCTTATTCAAAGTCCTGCGGGAGTAGCGGGACAGGTGAGACCCCGCAGACGCGCAGCGTCGAGGAGGCTCACCGCCCGCCCCGCGGTTCGCTGAGCAGCCTGGTGCGAAAATCAACGGACAGCATTGATGCGCAAAATAAAACATTTTATACGAAAAGAGCTTAACTTTAACGAACAGTTTCAAAATAACCCCTTTCAGGTGATGACGATGAACGATGGAATTCCGGAAAAAGTGATTATTGTCGAGGGAAAGTCAGATAAAACAAAAGTTAAAAGCATTATAAGAGAGCCTGTTGAAATTATCTGCACAAATGGAACAATAAGCATTACCAAACTGGATGAATTAATTGACACACTGTTTGATAAGGATGTATATATATTGGTGGATGCCGATTCAGCAGGTGAAAAGCTGAGGAAACAATTCAGAAGGGAATTTCCAGAGGCAGAGCATCTATACATCGATAGAATGTACAGAGAAGTAGCGACAGCACCTGAACACCATTTGGCAACAGTGCTGCTCGGAGCTAACATTGACATTTATACACAATATCTGGACAGATAAAGTAAGGATGATAAAATGCAGGAATGGTCGCAGCAGGACATTGAGGAAGCGATTAGCGGAGAAGAAACGATTCTTATCTATTTGTATACGCCTATGTGCGGAACCTGCCAGATGGCAGGAAAGATGCTGGCAGTTACAGAACAATTACTGCCAGATCAAAAAATGGGGAAAGCGGACTTAAATTATATGCCGCAATTGGCTGAAAAGTGGGGAGTGGAAAGCGTACCCTGCCTCCTCATCTTCAGAAAAGGAACTTTACATGAAAAATTATATGCTTTCCGATCCGTACCCTATTTATTGGATAAAATCAGAAGCATCGATTAGCACAAACCAGGAGCATAGCAGCCTGGTTTTTTGCATGTTTTAAAAAGGTCTTTTCACTATTCGAAATATATTTACAAATCCATTCCGAAAGAGTATGATACTTAGGGAATCGAAATAAAAATCATAAAGTGCAGGAAGGGATCCGCATGGCATTTTACAGGGAGTGGGCTGGTCAGTTTAAAGGTTATAACCGCAACATAAAATTGGCTTTTATGGCGAATATCCTTACACAAATTGGTTTTGGGATATTCATGGTAATCTATAATTTCTACATAAGGGAGCTCGGCTACTCAGAAAGTGTTAATGGACAAATCATATCCATGACTGCTCTCGCGACAGCAATGATTCTTGTGCCGGCAGGGATCGCCAGCGACCGAATTGGCAGAAAAAAAGCGATGATGTTTGGTGCAGTTGCAACAGGTGTAGTTATGCTCTTCAGAAGTATAGTTGAAATGCAGGAACTCCTGATTTTATTTGCATTTTTAACCGGGCTGACAACAGCCTTTCTTCAGGTATCGGGCATACCATGGCTGGCTGAAAATTCAAAGGCTGACCAAAGGGTTCATCTGTTCAGTATCCATTTTGCTATATTGACGGGCGCAAATGTGATCGGGAACTTAAGCGGGGGCATCTTAACGGATGTATTTCTTTTGTTTACGGATCAGCTCACCAGCATCCGCATCACCCATCTGATTGCAAGTGTGTTTTTCATAGCCGGCTTATTTCCAATTTTGCGTTTCGCAGAGGTTTCGAAAGATCAACACGATGCAAAGGGCATAAAAGGCTGGTCATTCAAAAACCTCTCAGCTAAAAATGACGGTGTCAAAATTATCGCGATGTTTGCTTTTGCTCAGCTTCTAATTGGAATTGGCGCAGGACTTGTTATTCCGTATCTGAATCTATACTTCGCAGACCGCTTTGATGCCTCCAATTCAGCTATTGGCATAATTATTTCATTAGGGCAGGCTGCCACGGCCTTTGCCATGATTATCGGACCGGTTGTGGTAAGAAAAGTGGGAGAGGTTAAAGCCGTTGTAATCCTGCAGCTTATGTCACTTCCTTTCCTGCTTTTAACCGCTTATACTGAAAATCTTTGGCTGGCTGCCATCGGCTTTTTGTTCCGGCAGGCGCTGATGAATGCGGGAAATCCTATACAAATGTCATTGATGATGTCAAAGGTAAATGATTCGATGAAAGGACTGGCAAACTCAGTCAATCAGATGGTGTTCAATCTGGGCTGGGCTGTAATGGGCCCGGTTTCAACAGGAATCGTCATGAGATATGGAGATTATTGGGGATATGCACTCGTATTCACCATTACAGCTTCTTTATACTTGATTGGCTCTCTCTACTTTTTCTTTGTATTCAGAGGCTATAAAAAGACAAAAACTGCAGCCCCCTCTGTGAAAATAGTATGATCTGACATATTTCTCGGGAAATGAAAAGGCAATGCCAATTAAACAGGCATTGCCTTTCAGGTTTTGTCGAATGAAAAATAAAGGATTAATGCTTTTTATTACTGAATATAAAAGTAATTGACCCCATTCAAAGAGGTGAGGCTGTGAGGGATTTACCTGATGTATTCATCCGGGAATTAAAGGTAAAAGGGCATCTTGGATTTTTCTTAAGAAAATCAAACTTTTCTTTGCTTATTAAAGCGGGAAATATATGCATTCCATTGAAGATTTCGAATGGAGAAATACGGAAGGCGAGCCACACCCGCCACTTTGATGTGGAAATCTCGGGATCAGAAGAAGCTGTACTGTCACTGATTACAGGAGAAGTAACATTAAGAGATGCCATCTCCCGAAATGAAATTTTGACGGAAACCACTTACAGAAAAAAGTTGCTGCTCGAGTCTTTTTTCTGTTTAGGGAAAATTTCACTGCACAATACTTGACCGTTTTTTAAATAGTATGATAATATCATTTTAATATTAATTAACTGAATATTCTTATCAAGAGAGGCGGAGGGACTGGCCCAGCGAAGCCCGGCAACCGGTAAAGTACACGGTGCTAAATCCAGCAGAGCAGAATGCTCTGGAAGATAAGAAGAGTCGATACAGCCCTCTTCTTATGAAGGGGGTTTTTCAGCTTTTCTAAATTAGATACAATCATTTTTATAGAGGAGAGATAGCGATGACGGACAAACAGAAAAATTACCGCTTTGAAACAATTGGAGTACATGGGGGGCTGAAGCCTGACCCTGTAACTGGCGCGAGGGCGGTCCCAATTTATCAGAATAATGCTTATCAGTTCAAGAATACAGATCACGCAGCAGATCTCTTTGCCCTGAAAGAGCCGGGATATATTTATAGCAGAATACATAATCCCACTGTCAGTGTATTTGAGGAAAGAGTGGCCCTGCTTGAAGGAGGAGTGGGTGCGCTGGCTCTTGCCAGCGGCCAGTCTGCTATTACGCTTGCCATTTTAAATATTGCCGAAGCTGGTGATGAAATTGTTGCTGCATCCAATTTATATGGAGGTACTTATAATTTGTTTGCAGTCACACTTCCCAAGTATGGAATAAAGGTGAAACTGGTCGATCCAAAGGATCCGGAAAATTTCCGCAGCGCCATTACAGATAAAACAAAGGCTGTCTTTGCCGAAACGATTGGAAACCCGAGCCTGAAAATCCTGGATATTGAAAAGGTTGCCGCAATTGCACACGAAAAAGGTGTGCCGCTGATTGTCGATAACACTTTTGCTACCCCTTATCTTTGCAGGCCTATTGAACATGGAGCTGATATTGTCATACACTCTGCGACAAAATGGCTGCTCGGCAATGGTACCACTATGGGGGGAATAATAGTTGACGGCGGAAAATTCGACTGGAATTCCCCTAAGTTCCCGGGATTCACAGAGCCGGATCCGAGCTACCATAATATTGTCTATAGCGAAGCAATCGGCGAAGCAGCTTATATTATCAAAGCCCGTGTACAGCTGTTAAGAGACTTAGGGCCGGCAATGAGTGCGCAAAGTGCATTTCAGTTCACATTGGGCCTTGAGACTCTGCATGTAAGAATGAAGGAGCATGTTGCCAATACTAAAAAGGTAGTGGAATATCTGGAGGCGCATCCGGCCGTTAATTGGGTGCTCTATCCAGGTCATGAAAGCCACCCGGACAAAGAATTGGCAGATAAATATTTGCCAAAAGGAGCCGGAGCAGTGGCTGTATTTGGAATAGCTGGCGGAAGAGAGGCTGGAGCCAAGCTGATCAATAGCCTGCAGCTATGGGCACATGTGGCAAATGTCGGGGACGCAAAGAGCCTGATTATTCACCCTGCAAGCACTACTCATCAGCAGCTGGATGAAGAAGGCTTAAAGGCTGCGGGAGTTTCGGAGGATCTAATTCGGATTTCGATCGGCATCGAAAATGCAGAAGATTTAATTGAAGACCTGGAACAGGCGATAGAAGCAGCTGCAGGTCTCACATCACTTGCTGCAAAAGCGTAAAGGGAAATTTACCATTCACTTTTTTCCGAAAGTTTGAAATTTCATCGTTGACACCTTTTTAATGGCTATGATACGATAGCAAACGTAATTAAAAAACTGCTTAATTCATTTAAAGTATTAATTGAATATAGAACGTAACGCTCTTATCAAGAGAGGTGGAGGGAAGTGCCCTATGAAGCCCGGCAACCGTCAATTAGTTGAAATGGTGCCAATTCACTCAAAGCATAGCTTTGATAGATGAGAGAAAGGACTAAATCTCTTTATGCCTTTCTGCTCATGTGCAGAAAGGCATTTTTGCTTTTGCGCATGAAAGCCTATGAGGAGTAAAAGATAAGGGAATAAAAGCAGTCTATTAATTATTATCTGTATCTTTCGATAAAAGAGGTGACTATCACGTTGATTTCCATAAAGGATGTACAGAAGATATTTTCTTCAAAAAAAGGCCAGGTTAAAGCAGTTGATGATGTAAACCTGGAGGTAAAAGAAGGAGAAATATTCGGTGTTATCGGATATAGCGGTGCAGGTAAAAGTACCTTAATCCGCATGCTCAATGGGCTGGAGCTTCCTACCCATGGCAGTGTTACTGTAGCAGGCAATGAGGTTTCAAAGATAAAGGGAAGCAAGCTGAGAAAAGCTCGTCAGGAAATAAGCATGATTTTCCAGCATTTCAACCTGTTATGGTCAAGAACAGTAAGAGAAAATATTGCATTTCCGCTTGAAATCGCAGGTGTTTCCCGGCAGGAAAGGCTCAAAAGAGTAGACGAGCTCATTAAACTCGTCGGTCTGGAAGGAAGGGAAGATGCCTACCCTTCTCAGCTTAGCGGAGGTCAAAAGCAAAGGGTCGGAATTGCCAGAGCCCTTGCCAATAATCCAAAAGTGCTGCTTTGTGATGAGGCGACATCTGCCCTTGATCCTCAGACAACAGATTCCATTTTGGAGCTGCTTGTAGACATCAATGAACGACTGGGCTTAACCATTGTCCTTATTACACATGAAATGCATGTAATCCGTAAAATCTGCCATCGGGTTGCTGTTATGGAAGGCGGCCGGATTGTGGAAATCGGACCTGTATTGGATGTCTTTAAGAATCCGAAAGCTGTGATTACAAAGCGCTTTGTCCAGCAGGTGACAGAGCCTGAAGAAACGAAGGAAACAATTGATCATCTGGTCGATTTGTATCCAAAAGGAAAAGTAGTCCAATTAGGATTTGTCGGCGAATCAGCTGAACAGCCATTGATTACAAACCTGATCCGTCACTTCCAGGTAACTGTTAATATTCTTCAGGGGAAGATTTCCCAGACGCAGAATGGTTCCTACGGTACCTTATTCATCCATGTTGATGGAGAACCAGAGGAAGTTGCAAAAGCAATCGAATATATCCATTCTCAGCAAGTGGGCGTGGAGGTGATTTCCAATGCTTAATGAATGGTTTCCAAATGTGAAATGGGACTCCATGTGGGAAGCTACTGTGGAAACTCTCTATATGACAGCTATTTCTGTTATTGCAACCTTTATTTTAGGAGCGATTTTGGGGCTGCTGCTCTTTTTGACCTCGAAAGGGAATATATGGGAAAATGCAGCAGTCAATAAAGTTATCTCTGCGTTCGTCAATATTTTCCGTTCGATTCCATTTATTATCCTGATTGTATTGCTGATTCCTTTCACGAAGCTTTTGCTTGGAACAATGATTGGGGAGGATGCGGCATTGCCTGCATTAATTATTGGTGCTGCCCCGTTTTATGCCCGAATGGTGGAAATCGGCTTGAGGGAAATTGACAAAGGGGTAATTGAAGCTGCCAAGTCTATGGGCGCAAAAACAAGCACGATCATCTGGAAGGTTCTGCTTCCAGAATCAATGCCCGCCCTTGTTTCGGGAATTACTGTGACAGCTATCGCACTGGTTGGCTACACGGCAATGGCTGGTGTAATCGGTGCCGGGGGACTTGGAAATCTGGCTTATCTGGAAGGATTCCAGCGGAGCCGAAGTGATGTAACGCTTATGGCGACCGTCATTATTTTAATCATCGTATTTATCATCCAGTTTATTGGAGATATCATTACAACAAAATTAGACAAACGATAAGGAGAGATTGACATGAAAAAATGGTTATCACTTGCTCTTGCACTGGCAGTTGCACTTGTTCTTGCAGCTTGCGGCACTTCAGAAGAGGGCGGCAATGCCGGAGAAGGCGGAGATAGTAAAGATAGCAAAAAGATTACAGTGGGGGCTTCCAATGTCCCTCATGCTGAAATTCTTGACGAAGCAAAGCCATTACTTGAAGAAAAAGGCTTTGAACTTGATGTTGTAACATTCCAGGATTATGTATTGCCAAACCAGGCTCTAGAGTCTAAAGAACTTGATGCTAACTACTTCCAGCACATTCCTTATCTTGAGTCACAAAAGGCTGAGCATGGATATGATTTTACGAATGCAGGCGGAATTCATATTGAACCAATCGGTGTGTATTCCCAAAAGTATAAAAAACTTGAGGAGCTTCCAAAGGGTGCAACCATCATCATGAGCAACTCAGTCGCAGACCATGGCCGCATCCTTTCCATGCTTGAAGCTGAGGGACTTATCACTTTAAATGAAGATGTGGAAAAAACGGAAGCAACACTGGAAGATATAAAAGAAAATCCAAAAAAATTAAAGTTTGATACTGAATATGAAGCATCACTTCTTCCTCAGATTTACAATAATGGAGAAGGAGACGCAGTCCTGATTAACTCCAACTATGCAATCGATGCAGGATTAAATCCTCTTAAAGATTCAATTGCAATCGAAGATAAAGATTCACCATATGTAAATGTAATTGCAGTACGCACAGGTGATGAAGAAAAAGAAGGAATTAAAGCTCTTGTGGAAGTGCTTCGTTCCAAGGAAATCCAGGATTTCATTCTTGAAAAATATGAAGGTGCCGTTGTGCCGGTATCTGAGTAAAGCAGAAATGCAGGCGTTCACAGCGCCTGTTTTTTTTGTGGATCAGCAATCCCGCTTCCCGTATAGATTGAAAAGCAATCAAACATACTAACCTTGATACTATTTGAAATGGAGTGGAGATCGATGGAACATTATCAGGAACCTTCAAACTCAATAGAAGAAGCCCTGCATGATTATAAAGTCGGATTAGGTGTTTTTACTGAAAAAATGCCGGATTTGGCAAAGCATTATAATGCTTTTACAGAAGCCTGCTTTAAAGAAGGAGTGTTATCCCAAAAAGAGAAGCAGCTGATCGCCCTCGGCATCAGTTTATATTCTCAGGATGAGTACTGCATTATTTACCACATGAAAGGCTGCATTGATCAAGGTGCGTCTGAAGAAGAGATTCTTGAGGCAGTAGGAGTAACAGCAGCTTTTGGCGGCGGAGCGGCAATGAGCCAGGCAGTTACGCTTGTCCAGGAGGCCATGACCGAATTGAATCAGCGAAATCACTGAAAATCTTCTCCTGCTTAGCAGCAGGAGTTTTCTTTTGAAATGATGATTTTTCAGAAAATTTATAAAAACAACCATTAATCCAGAGCATTCGGCCAGTATTCTAAGGATAGGAAGTATGAAAGCGTTTCACCAGTTCTCATTCCTTATTTTGCTAAAAAAATCAGGTTTTTTCCGCTTTGTGCGGGGTATAGTGTGAGTGTTAAGATTTTAGATGTAAAACCAAATGCTGAAAAGCATAAAAACCGAAAGGATTGATTCATTATCAGTCAGTTACAGCTGAACTACACGAGTGAAATGGAAAAAGCTATGCAAGCTGCCCATGGAGTTGGATATGAAGTGTACAGCCGGAAACATGATATTCGAATGGAAGTTGAAAAAAGACGTGAAGAAGATTATCTTCAAAGCCAGCGGTTAGTTGCAGATCTTGAAAGAAAAATTCATTCCTAAGTTAAAGGTATATATAATAATGAAGTAAATAGTAACCAGTGCCAATGATGCACTGGTTTTCTTTTTGCAGTACATGAAATTACAGTACCGGGAAAAAATAGACAGGACATGCTGGTTTCCGGTAATTTCACTCTTTGATGACAAAGATTTTATATGATAAAATCTATATCTGCAGGCTTTCTAAACATTTTCGTTTGAAAAGTTTGTTTATGGTCTCAAAGAGTTGCTATGATATTTGATTTGTTATAAGATTGTAATGAGAATAAAATGAGAATAGAGATTTGCGGATGAAACCGATTTACAAATCTTTTTTTATTGACGGAGGTATATATTATGGCAGGATCAGTACTTACAATTAAAGACCTTCATGTTGCTATTGAGGGAAAAGAAATACTAAAAGGTGTAAACCTTGAGATTAAAGGCGGAGAAATTCACGCAATCATGGGGCCGAACGGTACAGGTAAATCTACTTTATCTTCTGCTATCATGGGCCATCCAAAATATGAAGTAACACAGGGAAGCATCACTTTAGATGGTAAAGATGTTCTTGAAATGGAAGTTGACGAGCGCGCACGTGCCGGCCTATTCCTTGCAATGCAATATCCAAGTGAAATCAGCGGCGTAACAAATGCCGATTTTTTACGTTCTGCAATTAATAGCCGCCTTGAAGAAGGAAATGAAATTTCTCTTATGAAATTCATCCGCAAAATGGACAGCAAGATGGAATTCCTTGAAATGGATCTTGACATGGCTCAGCGTTATCTTAATGAAGGTTTCTCAGGCGGAGAAAAGAAGCGCAATGAAATTCTTCAATTAATGATGCTTGAACCTAAAATGGCTATCCTGGATGAAATCGATTCCGGATTGGATATCGATGCATTGAAAGTTGTTTCAAAAGGAATCAATGAAATGCGCGGAGAAGAGTTCGGATGCTTAATCATCACACACTATCAGCGCCTTCTTAACTACATCACACCTGACCATGTTCACGTCATGATGCAGGGCCGCGTTGTAAAATCAGGCGGACCGGAGCTTGCACAGCGCTTAGAAGCTGAAGGATATGACTGGATTAAGAAAGAATTGGGCATTGAAGACGAAACAGTTGGGCAAGAAGCGTAAGCGTTAGGGGGATCACTATGACAACGGAAATAAAACTACCATTTGATAAGGAATATGTTAGTTCCTTTTCAAAAGATATGGGCGAGCCGGCATGGCTGACAGAACTCCGTCTAAATGCGCTTGCAGACGCGGAAAGCCTGCCAATGCCAAAGCCTGATAAAACTAAAATAGATAAATGGAACTTCACACAGTTCGAAAAGCACATTGTCGGAAGTGAAGACTTTGCGTCTCTAAACGACCTTCCTGAAGATGTAAGAAACCTGATTGATACAGAAGCTGGCGATCAGAATTTATATATTCAGCGCAATAATAGACCAACGCATTTGACTGTATCTAAAGAACTGCAGGAAAAAGGTGTTATTTTCACAGACATCTTTACAGCGGCAAGAGAACACAGTGAGCTGCTACAGAAGTATTTTATGAAGGATGGCGTCAAAACGGACGAACACCGTTTAACTTCTTTGCACGCGGCTCTTTTAAACGGCGGAGCGTTCTTGTACGTTCCGAAAAATGTGGAAATTTCAGCGCCGATTCAAGCTGTATATATCCATGATGATAAAGAGGCAAACCTGTTCAACCATGTATTGGTTGTAGCTGATGATAACAGCTCAGTTACTTACGTGGAAAACTATCTTTCTGTAGTTGAGGAAGCGAACGGCATCTTCAATATTGTTACAGAGGTCATTGCAGGTGCAAATGCACGAGTACAATATGGTGCGGTTGACACACTTGCTAAAGGAACAACAGCTTATGTGAACCGCCGCGGGGTTGCAGGCCGTGATGCCCGCATTGAATGGGCTCTTGGACTTATGAACGATGGCAATACAGTTTCAGAGAATACAACTAACCTTGTTGGAGACGGTTCTTTCGGGGATACTAAAACAGTTGTTGTAGGACGCGGAGAACAGACTCAAAACTTTACAACGAAAGTAGTTCATTTCGGAAGGAATTCTGAAGGCTACATTTTAAAGCATGGGGTTATGAAAGACTCTGCTTCATCCATCTTTAATGGAATCGGTAAAATTGAACATGGGGCTTCCAAGTCAAATGCCGAGCAGGAATCACGCGTACTGATGTTAAGCGAAAAAGCGCGCGGGGATGCCAACCCGATTTTATTAATCGATGAAGATGATGTAACAGCAGGACACGCAGCTTCAGTCGGCCGTGTGGATCCATTGCAGCTTTATTATTTAATGAGCCGCGGCATCTCCCAAAAAGAGGCTGAACGTCTTGTTATTCACGGCTTCCTGGCGCCTGTTGTTAATGCTCTTCCAATTGAAGGCGTTAAAAAGCAGCTGACTGCCGTTATTGAAAGGAAAGTAAAATAATGAATGCCCGTGAGATTCGGCAAATGTTTCCCATCCTGGATCAGGAAGTCAATGGAAATCCTCTTGTTTATCTGGACAGTGCCGCTACTTCCCAAAAGCCTGTTCCGGTAATTGAGGCGATTGATAAATACTACCGGGAATATAATTCGAATGTTCATAGAGGCGTCCATACGCTAGGCACGAGAGCAACCGATGGCTATGAAGGTGCCAGGGAAAAGGTGCGTAAATTCATTAATGCAAAATCTACTGAGGAAGTTATTTTCACAAGAGGAACAACAACTTCCATCAATACAGTTGCAGCAAGCTACGGACGCGCTAACCTCTCAGAAGGCGATGAAATTGTGATCTCCTATATGGAGCACCACAGCAATATCATTCCGTGGCAGCAGGTAGCGAAACAGACGGGTGCCACATTAAAGTACCTTCCCCTGCAGGAAGACGGAACCATCTCCCTTGAGGATGTCAGGACAACCGTAACAGCCGATACCAAAATCGTATCGATCATGCAGGTATCGAATGTACTTGGTGTTATGAACCCGATTAAGGAAATTGCAAAAATCGCCCATGAAAATGGCGCTATTATGGTTGTGGATGGTGCACAAAGTGCTCCGCATATGAAAATAGATGTTCAGGACCTGGATTGTGATTTTCTTGCTTTTTCCGGTCATAAGATGTGTGGCCCTACCGGCATTGGTGTTCTTTACGGAAAGAAAAAGCACCTTGAAAAAATGGAGCCGGTTGAATTTGGCGGCGAAATGATCGACTTTGTCGGCCTCTATGAATCAACATGGAAGGAGCTTCCGTGGAAATTCGAAGGAGGCACGCCAATTATTGCAGGTGCCATTGGGCTGGGTGCTGCTATTGATTTCCTTGAGCAGATTGGCCTGGACGAAATCGAGGCATATGAGCACAAACTGGCCGCCTATGCTATGGGAAAAATGTCTGCTATAGACGGAATGACCATATATGGGCCGAAAGAAGCCTCGAAACGGGCCGGTCTGGTTACCTTTAATATAGACGATGTTCATCCACATGATGTGGCTACTGTATTGGATGCAGAAGGAATTGCAGTCCGCGCCGGCCATCATTGTGCACAGCCGCTGATGAAGTGGCTTAAGGTGTCGGCAACTGCACGTGCAAGCTTCTATCTGTACAATACGGAAGAAGATATTGATAAGCTTGTTTCAGGGCTTGTCAAAACAAAGGAGTATTTCAGCGATGTCTTCTAAAAATTTAGATACCCTTTACCGCCAGGTTATAATGGATCATTATAAAAACCCTCGTAACAAAGGGGTACTTGAAGATGACAGCCTGACGATCAATATGAATAACCCTACTTGCGGGGACCGTATTCAATTGACGCTGAAGCTTGAGGACGGCAAAGTGGCTGATGCGAAATTTGAAGGAGAAGGATGTTCCATCTCCATGTCCTCAGCTTCCATGATGACCCAAGCCATCAAGGGTAAAAATATTGAAGAAGCCTTAAAGTTTTCCAAAGTTTTCTCTGACATGATGCTGGGAAAAGAATATGATGAAGATGATCTGGATCTTGGCGATATCGAAGCTCTTCAGGGAGTTTCCCAATTTCCTGCCCGAATCAAATGCGCCACTTTAGCATGGAAAGCAATGGAAAAAGGCGTTGGCACGGAGAAAGAAGAACAGGAATAAATCAATCAAACGTTTGATTAAAAACTTTTTCGTCTGCCTTGTGTGCTAAAAAACTATGAATTGATAGGGTGTGAACCCTTTCCTATATGAATGGAGGAATACGACGATGGCAAAAAAGATGCCTGAGATCGGCGATTACAAGTATGGTTTTGCCGATAAAGACGTTTCCATTTTCCGATCAAAACGCGGTTTGACAAAAGAAATTGTAGAAGAGATTTCAAAATTGAAGGAAGAGCCACAATGGATGCTTGACTTCCGTTTAAAATCATTGAACCATTTCTATAACATGCCTATGCCGCAATGGGGCGGAGATTTAGCGTCATTAAACTTTGATGAAATTACGTATTATGTAAAGCCTTCTGAAAAAACTGAACGCTCTTGGGATGAAGTTCCTGAAGAAATCAAACAGACATTTGATAAATTGGGTATTCCAGAAGCGGAGCAGAAGTATCTTGCTGGTGTTTCTGCACAGTATGAATCAGAGGTTGTTTACCATAACATGCAGGAAGACCTTGAAGCAAAAGGAATCGTATTCAAGGATACAGATTCCGCTCTTCGCGAAAATGAAGATATTTTCCGTGAGCACTGGGCAAAAGTCATCCCTCCAACAGACAACAAATTTGCTGCATTAAACTCAGCCGTTTGGTCTGGCGGATCGTTCATCTATGTTCCGAAAGGGGTTAAGGTTGATACGCCATTACAGGCATATTTCCGCATTAACTCTGAAAACATGGGGCAATTTGAGCGTACCCTTATCATCGTTGATGAAGGGGCACATGTACACTATGTAGAAGGCTGTACAGCACCTGTGTACACAACTAACTCACTACACAGTGCGGTTGTTGAAATCATCATCAAAAAAGACGCATATTGCCGTTATACAACCATTCAAAACTGGGCAAACAACGTATTCAACCTGGTTACGAAGCGTGCTGTTTGTGAATCAAACGCCACAATGGAATGGATTGACGGAAACATCGGTTCAAAACTGACAATGAAATATCCGGCAGTTATTCTTAAAGGAGAGGGCGCTCGCGGCATGACCCTTTCTATTGCATTAGCAGGCAAAGGGCAGCATCAGGATGCAGGTGCGAAAATGATTCACCTTGCACCGAACACTTCTTCAACGATCGTATCGAAATCGATTTCCAAGCAGGGCGGTAAAGTAACATACCGCGGAATCGTTCACTTCGGCCGCAAAGCTGAAGGTGCACGCGCCAATATCGAGTGTGATACGTTAATTATGGATAACCAGTCAACTTCGGATACGATTCCATACAATGAAATCCTGAACGACAACATCTCTCTTGAGCATGAAGCGAAGGTTTCAAAAGTATCAGAAGAACAGCTATTCTATCTTATGAGCCGCGGAGTTTCTGAGGAAGAAGCAACAGAAATGATCGTAATGGGCTTCATTGAGCCATTTACGAAAGAGCTTCCAATGGAATACGCAGTAGAAATGAACCGCCTGATCAAGTTTGAAATGGAAGGTTCCATCGGTTAATAGCTATTTTAGAAAACCCGTTTACCGGCCATGGTAAACGGGTTTTTAAATAGAATAGGTTCTATTATTTTTGGAAAAATGATGAATAAATTGCTAAAGTGGAGATATATCACTTTGATAAAAGCAAAATCAGTTTTCATTTTAATTTATCAAGACTAAGGCCAAACGGAGGTGTTTCAATGATTATCATAGGCGTAACAGGCTGGGGCGATCATGATAGTCTTTATACAGGCGCCATTTCGCCGAGAGATAAATTAAAGGAGTACGCCGGCCATTTCCCGACAGTGGAAGTGGACTCCGCATTTTATGATGTGCAGCCGAAGCGCAACTCCGCCAGATGGGTAAAAGACACCCCAGATGGTTTTCAATTCATTGTAAAAGCCTATCAGGGCATGACGGGCCATCAGAGAGGCGAAATTCCTTTTGAAAGCAAGGAAGAAATGTTTGAAGCGTTTAAAGATTCTTTGGAGCCTTATATCGAATCCGGCAAACTCGCTATGGTGCTGTTTCAATTTCCGCCATGGTTTGACTGCAAAAAAGCCAATGTCGATTACCTTCGCTGGTGCAAGGAGCAGATGGAGGATATCCCCTGTGCCTTGGAGTTCAGGCATCAATCATGGTTTCGGCCGGAGTTTAGGGAAAGCACGCTAAGCTTTATGAAAGAGGAAGACTGGATTCACAGCATCTGTGACGAGCCGCAAGCCGGTGAGGGTTCTATTCCAATGGTTCTGGAAACAACCAGTCATGATAAGGTTCTTGTTCGGTTTCACGGCCGAAACGTTCACGGCTGGCAGAAAAAGAATGCGGACAACTGGCGGGAGGTCCGCTATCTTTACCGCTATAACGAAAAAGAACTGGCAGAATGGGCAGAACATCTAAAAATGCTCGAGAAAAAATGTAAAAATGTATTCGCCGTTTTCAACAACAACTCCGGCGGTGACGCGGCAGACAACGCTAAACAAATGATCGAAATGCTTGAAATCGAATATCAGCAGCTTGCTCCCAGACAGCTAGATTTATTTTAAACCGGGTGATAGGCACCTATACCACTTCAGCCAACTGGTATAGGTGCCTGCCACGTTCACCCTTTTCTTTGTCCGCACATATTGTGTAAGGGAAAAGGAAAGGAGTGGGTGCAGGTATGATTGATTTGAAGCCGATTGATATAGATGGCCACACTTTTTTGAGTGTTTCGGTGCAGCTGCCGAAGACCAATCTGCTGGTGGTAACGAATGATAAAGGGTATATCATGTGCGGAGCCCTGGATGTAGCTTTGCTGAATGAGAAGCTTAAGGACCGCAAAGTAATTGCCGGCAGGGCTGTCGGTGTAAAAACGATAGATCAGCTGTTAAATGCCCCGCTTGAATCTGTCACTTATGAGGCCGAGGAGCTGGGAATTGTTAAAGGAACGATCGGAAAAGAAGCACTTCTCAAAATGATCTAAAGGCATGCCTGAATAGGCCTGTCTTTTTTTATGCATTAGGCGCTTTTCACATAAATTATTCTATCCGCAAGTAAAAGCGGGTTATACTTACATAAATCTTTCTATCCGGAAATATATCATAAACCCACTCTCAAGCTGGGAAATTTGTCGTATAATGTAAATAAAACCAAATAATGCCCGAAATATAAAGTAGCACCGAAAAATGGATATGGGAGATACATATGAGATTAGCAGCAACCAATACAATTGAGACTGGCAGTGTTTTGGCCAAAGCTATATATAATGACAAGGGTCAGGTCCTTTTGCATGAAGGTGTGGAGCTGGCAGATAAATTAATACATAAACTGCAGGAAATGGGTATTACCTATGTGTATATCAAGGATTTACGCACTGAGGATATCCAATATAAGGACCCTCTGACTCCCCAAATGCGCAAACAGGCTATCGAAACCATTGAAACCGTTCTGAAGGAAGTACAAGCAAATAAAGAGTTATCAGGCTCTCTGGTAATTGAGAATGCCTCCAAGCGGCTCTCAGGGCTGATACGTCAGCTGATCAGTGAAATAAGGGGAAATAAAGAGCTTCTTACGATCCTATCAGATGTTTATACATATGATCACTATATATTCACACACTCCCTGAATGTGACTCTTTATTCACTGGCAATCGGGATGAAGCTTCAGCTCCTGCCAAAGGAACTTGAAATCCTGGGGCTGGGTGCTATTCTTCATGATGTCGGAAAGATGAAGGTGCCTGCAGATATTCTTATGAAACCGGGTAAATTGACAGAAGACGAATTTAAATCAATAAAGAAGCATCCGGAAGATGGATTTAATATATTAAGAAAAGTAGAGACGATCCCTCTCCTCGTTGCACATTGCGCCTTTCAGCATCATGAGAGATTAAATGGTTCAGGCTATCCGCGCGGCCTGCAGGGGAACGAGATTCATGAATTCGGCAAGATAATTGCGATTGCCGATGTGTTTGACGCAGTAACATCCAACCGCATTTACAGGCAGGCTATGCTCCCCCACGAAGGGCTGGAAGTTCTGTATGCAGGGGCCGGAAAATTATTTGATAAGAAAGTCATTGAAGTTTTCCGTAAGGCAGTAGCCGTGTATCCAGTTGGTGTTACAGTCGAGCTGAATGATGGAAGAAAAGGTGTTGTCTGCCGGCAGAACGCGGGTCTCAGCGACAGGCCTGTTATCCGGATACTTGAAGAAAAGGGCAGGAATGTGGTCCCATATGAAGCAGATTTAAGGCTTGAATTGAATTCTGTTATTACAGGCTGTGATACAACTTTAGTACAACAATAAAGTGAAACTTCAATCAGTGGGGGGGCTTTATCCCCCGCTGATTGTTAGTTGAACCAATCGGGCCATTACGGGCAGTTTGACCCCCGCTTATCCTCCTTTGATTCCGCTGAGTCTGGAGTGGGGTCTTACTGCCCGTTAGACTGAGATAAACTATTTTGGATTTTTGAGCCTAGTTCCCTCCTTTACAGCATACATATAGCTTGTAAAGGGGGGATTTGTTTTGGCAAAATTTCGCGGCCGGCTGCCCCGGAAAGGTCCTCTTCCATTTCGTTATGTATTTCTTTTGACCTTTGTATTTTTTGTTATCTCAACAGCTGCCGGCCTCTGGATTATCAATGAAGGGCTTAAACCAACACTTATGAGCTATGCCGATTCACAGACAAGGAAAATCGCATCATTGGTGATAAACAATGCGATTAATAAAAAAATTACCAATGTGATGGATTTGGAAGATATGTTTGAAGCGAGCGAGAGCGGTGTGGTCAGCATAAACGTGGAAAAGCTGAACAGAGTCAAAGCGGAAGTAACCGAACTGGTTCAGGATAATATTAAAAAAGCGGAAAAGGGCGATTTGGATGCGTTGGAGTCCTTTACAGACGTGGAAATCAACACGGAGGAAATGCAGCACTCAAATGGAATTGTCTATTACGTGCCGCTTGGCCAGGCAACCAATAATGCCCTCCTTGGTAATTTGGGTCCCCGTATACCGGTGAAGTTTAATGCAGTCGGTTCCGTTACCTCCAATTTCATAACTGAAACAAAGGATCACGGAATAAATAATGTGGAAGTGAAGGTGCTGGTCCGCCTGGACGTACAGGTTCAAATTATCATTCCTTTTGCCACCAAAATTATCACAGTACAGGAAGATGTGCTGGCCGCTTATGGCATTTATCCTGGAAAGGTCCCGCAATTTTACAATGGCGGAGGGGGTACCTCGCCATCAATCGAAATACCGGCCGGCCAATAAAGCTTGCAAATAGATTGGTATTTTGATAAGATTCTACTATAATTTCATAAAACCTTATCATATCCGATGGGGTAGAGGTGCAGGGTTCATAAGTATGCTGTGTGAGGATGACAACGACGACCGCAGCCGAAAGGGAATGTTGCCGAAGCAAGATTAGTGAGTCAGAACTATTTTTGCTGGGGTTACTTCGAATAGGAGTAACACTGTCATTATGAGGGGAAAGTATGAATATACTTTGTCAAAGCCTTCATAATGGGGAGCTACAGATCGTGATGGAGAAACTAATTACTTCAAAAGAGTAATGATAGATTTTTCTCTATCGTTACTCTTTTTTTATTTTGGTTTTTGTCATCATCCTTGTTGTTCCCCTGATTGCAAAACGGACATGCCGCGTGGCGGTGATCCAAAAAAAACAAGAGGAGGACAAGAAATGACTAACACGATTTTCTCCCTGCTGCCGCCTTTGGTAGCAATCGCTATGGTTATCCTGACCAGGCGCGTATTGCTGTCACTGGGAGTGGGGATTGTAACAGCCGCACTATTGCTGGCTGAATTCAGCATCACAGAAACCTTCAGCATCATTTGGGATGCTGTAAAAGGAATTTTTGTTTCGGACGGAGAGCTGAACACCTGGAATGTATATATTATTCTATTCTTGCTTGTATTAGGAGTTATTACTGCATTTATCTCTATCTCAGGCGGAAGCCGCGCTTTTGGAGAATGGGCGATGAAGCGGGTCAAGACCCGTGCAGGCGCACAGATTGTTGGAGCTGTTTTAGGTATTATCATTTTCATTGACGACTATTTCAATGCTCTTGCAGTCGGTCAGATTTCACGTCCCATTACAGACCGCCAGCGCGTATCCCGTGCAAAGCTGGCGTACCTGATTGATTCGACTTCAGCACCTGTTTGTGTGGTTTCACCGGTTTCCAGCTGGGGAGCATACATTATTGCGCTGATCGGGACAATCCTTGCTGCACATAATGTTACCGAGTATTCAGCTTTCTCGGCATTTATTCAAATGATTCCCATGAACCTTTATGTATGGGCTACTCTTGCTATTGTATTTATCGTGGCGTTAAGAGGCATAGAGATTGGGCCAATGAAAGTACATGAGAAGCGGGCAGTTGAAGAGGGGCTTGTAATGGATCCAGAGAAGCCTGCACCTGGTGAATTGAAGGACGACCTTCCAACAAGTTCGAAAGGATCTGTCGGCGATCTTGTCTGGCCAATCATTGCTCTTGTCATTGGTACAGTGGGCTCAATGTTTTGGACGGGTTTACAGGCGGTTGAAGGAAATGCGACTGTATTACAAATATTTGAGAACACGGATGTCTCTAAATCCCTAATCCTTGGTGGCCTCGTGGGTCTATTGGTTTCGTTAGGTTTATTCTTCCGTCAGGCGTTCTCCTTGAAGGGCGTTAACCCGAATGTTTTTGGGAAAGGAGTATGGGAAGGCATTAAATCCATGCTTCCAGCTGTTTATATCTTGCTGTTTGCCTGGGCGATTGTTGATTTAATCGGCCGTCTGGAAACTGGAAAGTATTTAGCCGGTCTTGTGGAAAGCTCAAATATGAGCACATCATGGCTTCCGTTTTTACTTTTCGTCATAGCGGGAATTATGGCATTCAGCACCGGAACTTCATGGGGATCTTTCGGCATCCTGCTTCCGATTGCTGGAGACATTGCCGCTGCAACAGATATTTCTCTGTTATTGCCGGCTATGTCTGCTGTCCTTGCCGGTGCCGTATTCGGCGACCATTGTTCACCGATTTCAGATACAACGATTCTTTCTTCAACAGGTGCAGGCTGTAACCATATGGACCATGTGATGACTCAGCTTCCATATGCCTTGATCTCAGCGGGAATCGCTGCTGTTGGATATCTGGTCATCGGATTTACTGGCAGCACTGTTATCGCATTACTTACAGTGGCTGTTCTTGTAGCGGCATTTGCTTTCCTTGGACGCGGCAAAAAAGAAGCCTGGCAGGAGAACAGGGCAAGTTAGAAACTATAAAAAAGGCCTTCTCTTTGAGAGAAGGCTTTTTTAGATGCTGTCCAACATAAATGAAAAGGTTCCCCTGGAGGGAACCCTTTTAATTTTATAGGTTATTATTTTTTCTATTTAAGTCTTCATCTTCTGTAATGTGTTCATGCCCTCCCTCAAAATGCACTTCTTCTTTCTTGAGATTTTCCTTGACCTGCTGTGTTTCCTGAACTTCCCGTTTGCCTACGACAATCTCTTCGGTGACCACGGGCTTTTTGGAGACTTCCACACGCTCTTCTGTAATAGGAATCCTGATTGTTTCATCGTCCGATATTGGTGAGACGCCGGCGCCATCCGGATCATCCACTTTTCTTCTTTCTACATATACTTCTTCATGCTCGACAGGTACATTTATTGTTTTTTGTTCTTCAACTACGTCCTTTTGGATCTCAACTTCTCCGGCTTGTACACGTTCCTTCGACACATCGAGCTGTTCTTCCCGCAGTTTTAATGATTGCTCATCATCTGCAGCTGAATTTCTTAGCTCATCATATCCGTCAGTGTAAGTGCTGTGCTCTTTGGCTTCAGCAGTTCCTGCATTGGCAAAGCCAGTTGAAGTATCAATTCTTTCACTGTATAAAATGATTTTCCCCTCGTTCACATACGTTTCATACTTGCGGGCATCATCATCTGACATGCCCAGTTCTCTGAACTTTTCACCTGCAGAGTTGCTGCTCATGCGGTCATCATCAAACCAGGATGCCAGACTGTTTAAGAAGCCTGCACTTTCACTGCTGTCTCTATTCTTAGTCTCGAAGGTTTCTGTATGAACACCGGTTTTATCTTCAAGAGATGTATCCAGATGTTCTGACTGCGCAATGATCGAAAGCTCCTGAACAGGGTATCCCTCATTTTGCAGTTCTTGAACGGCATTTACCGCTTCCCTTTGTGAATTATAAACTCCGATAATATTGGTATCCATTTGTAAAAACCTCCTTATGATTTTCATTCTATATTTGGAAATTTTTAAGCACATTGGTTATATTCCCGAGGCCACCGAGACCAAACGAGGTTAATTTTGACATCCATGGTTGTGTATTTAGAATTATCTGAATAAACTGCGAAAGTTTTTAAGTTTTAGGAATAAATTTTACAAAGGAGGTGAGGACAGGAATAACTTGGTCAGTTTTGTTAAGATAACTCCTGACCGGGTGGAATCCAAATGGAAATTAAAATAGGAATATATTAATTTTCTTAGACGCTTTACTCTGGTATTGTGCTAAAACTAATTATTTCGAAAAATATTACTATTAGGAAAATAATGTTTTGACAGAATATCAAAAACTAGCTATACTAGGCTTAGTTAGATTTAATTATCTGAAAATATAAAAAGTTCCCATTGTTCTTTTTAATTGGGGATATCTACAGGGGGTAGGATTTACTATGGATAATCGTCCGCAGTGGGGATCCAGAGCTGGGTTTATTATGGCAGCTGTGGGTTCTGCAATTGGTCTAGGAAACATTTGGCGTTTCCCGGCAGTTGCTTATGAAAATGGAGGGGGAGCATTCTTTTTTCCATATTTGTTTGCCTTGCTGACAGCAGGTATACCGCTTTTGATTATGGAATTTACAATTGGCCATAAGTTCCGCGGATCAGCACCATTGTCTTACGCAAGATTAAGTAAAAAATACGAATGGCTGGGCTGGTGGCAGGTCGCCATTTCATTTGTCATTTCAACATATTATGCAGTTATCATCGCATGGGCAATGTCATTCGCAGGCTTCTCGTTTAATCTTAAATGGGGAGACGATCCAAACGGATTCCTATTTGGAGAATATTTAAAGCTTGCAGAAACACCAGGAGATGTAGGCGGAATTGTACCGGGAGTCTTCATACCGTTAGTTATTGTCTGGGCTGTGACACTTGGAATCCTGTTCAAGGGAATTAAAAAAGGTATCGAAATCGCGAACAAAATCTTTATTCCAGTTCTTGTAGTTTTATTCTTAATTATCGTTGTTCGCGCATTGACTCTTGATGGAGCTATTGCTGGTTTGGATGCTTTCTTTAAGCCAAACTGGGAAATGATAGCGGACCCTAAAGTCTGGGTAGCGGCCTACGGCCAGATCTTCTTTAGCTTATCAATTGGATTTGCCATCATGGTAACCTATTCAAGCTACCTTCCAAAGAAAACGGATTTGACAAACAGTGCTTTCATTACCGGCTTTGCAAACTCCGGTTTTGAACTTCTTGCTGGTATCGGTGTTTTTGCTGCACTTGGATTCATGGCTGCACAGCAGGGTGTAGGCATTAATGAGGTTGTATCATCAGGTGTAGGATTGGCATTCGTTGTATTCCCGCAGATCATTAACGAATTCCCTGCTTTAAATGGCTTATTCGGTTCTTTCTTCTTTATCTGTTTAACACTGGCCGGTTTAACATCGTTAATCTCAATTGTTGAAACGTTTGTTGCCGGAGTACAGGATAAGTTTAATGTTTCACGTAACAAAGCTGTTCTTGTAGGCGGCGGTTTATCTGCTGTTATTTCCATCCTCTTTGCGACTCAGGGCGGTCTATACTTCCTGGATGCAGCGGACTACTTCATCAACCAATTTGGTGTTGCGCTAGCAGGACTGGTACAGGTAGTTATTGTAGGATGGGTGCTTAAAGAGCTCAAGAATCTTCAGAATCATGCAGATGCTGTATCTGATATTAGACTGGGTTCCTGGTGGAAGATATGCTTGACAGCTATTACACCAATCGTGCTTGGCTATATGATGATTCAAAACATTATTACAAATATTAAAGAGAATTATGAAGGGTACCCTACCAGCTTCCTTCTTTATTCCGGCTGGGGAGTAGCAATAGGAGCCATTATCTTAGGATTTGTGTTTATGGCTATTAAAAAGAATGATACACAGTCTAAGCTTAGAATACCAGCTGATAAGGAGGTATCTCAATAATGTCTGGAAGTGCAATTACAATGATGGTGGTTGGGATGCTCATTATCTGGGGCGGCCTTGCAGCAAGTATCATAAATGCTGTGTCCAAAGCAAAAAAAGCTAAATAACTTATGAAGGACTGCCTGGCTAATGGGCAGTCCTTTATTTATTTTCTTCTGGCTTTTATCCTATCTTGTCTTTCCCATAATCTTAAGTGTGGATATGGATCGTAGGACCATTCAGTATAGCCGTTGTCTTTGTAGATGCCATAATGAAGATGTGGCGGGAATTTGCCTGATGTACCCGGAGGCCCATATCCGGAGCTTCCTACTCCGCCTATCATCATGCCGGGTTCAACGATTTGACCGACTCTTAGCTCCTTTGCAAACCCGCTTAAGTGGGCAAAATAATGGTAATTGTTATTAATGTCACGGATGCCAATTCTCCATCCTCCATATTTGTTCCAGCCCTTCATTTCCACTATTCCGTAGGAAGTAGCCCGGACGGGTACCCCGTAATCAGCGAAAATATCGGTTCCCTCATGAATCCGTCTCCCGCCCCAGCCCCTTGCGTCACCCCAGGTATTTCTATAGCTGTAATTGCTCCTCAAAGGGACAGGGAAGGCGTGATCATCGAGATCAAGGCGGCCGAACTGTTTGTAAATTTGGGCTTTGCCGATGATAATGCCTACAGCTTTATCCCGCTTATAATAATTCCACAATCCAATTTTTAAATTATCATGGTCTGTACCATAGGAGAGAAGGAAATTTGCAAAGGAATGAAGAACATCTTCATCACTTTTCAAGCTGGCTTTACCGTCCCCGTCCCCGTCAAATCCTATTCCATCGAAAAATTGTATGGATGCAGGGTTTTCATCAGATGGATTTGGATTCAAAATCCCCGCCCATTCTTCAGGTTTGAAATAGATTCCTGTAATGCCTTCAGCTTTGGGAATATCCCTTCTTGACTGCCGGACATTCCTTTCATACTGATCAATCCCCGCAAGGTAATACCAGGGAATGTTCGTAACCGCTTCAACTCTTTTATATAAGGCCATTCTTTGTGTATATATATCAGCTGCATTTTCTTCGGCACTGACTGTACATAAGGAAATCAGAAAAAACGATAAGGCTGCAGCAGCGGTAAATATAATCCGCACGGAAATCCTCCCTTCTGTGATGGTCTGCTTATATAGTTTGTGATGAATGGATAATTTAATAAATATCAATTAATGGTAATACCAGAATCTTCGGCTTGTCCTCTTCATTTCATTATGATAAAGTGGCATCAGGTGAAGCCTAATCAGCTTAGTCGGATTTGTTTTATGACTGGCTTTTTTAATGGGCAGGAAAGTATAAATTCTGAAGTCAGAAAACTGTCTAGCTCAAGCAGCATAACCCCCTCGAAGTTTCCTCAGGGGCGGACAAGGGCGCTTGCGCTTTTCTTTACGTCTAGCTTCAGACTAAGGAGTGGGAAAATGAGCAAGAAAGAAGAGTATTTGCGCAAGCCGGAATGGCTGAAAATAAAGTTGAACACAAATGAAAATTATACTGGCCTAAAAAAAATGATGAGGGAAAAGAACCTGCACACTGTATGTGAAGAAGCTAAGTGTCCCAATATCCATGAATGCTGGGCAGTAAGAAGAACGGCTACATTTATGATTCTTGGCGATGTTTGTACGCGTGCCTGCCGTTTCTGTGCAGTCAAAACGGGCCTGCCGACTGAATTGGATCTACAGGAACCGGAACGCGTGGCTGATTCTGTGGCTCTTATGAACTTAAAGCATGCTGTAGTAACAGCCGTTGCAAGAGATGATCTAAAGGACGGAGGTGCTGCTGTTTTCGCAGAAACAGTACGTGCCATTAGAAGAAAAAGTCCATTCACTACCATTGAAGTATTGCCTTCCGACATGGGCGGTGTTTATGAAAACCTGAAAACACTTATGGATGCCCGTCCCGATATACTCAATCATAACATCGAAACTGTTGAGCGCCTGACTCCAAGAGTAAGAGCACGTGCGAAATATAAGCGCTCTCTTGAATTTTTAAAGCGTGCAAAAGAAATGCAGCCGGATATCCCTACAAAATCCAGCCTGATGATCGGGCTTGGCGAAACCAAAGAGGAAATCATTGCGGTAATGGATGACCTGCGTGCTCATGATGTAGACATTATGACAATAGGGCAGTATCTGCAGCCATCCAAGAAACATATTAAAGTGCTGAAGTATTATTCACCTGAAGAATTCCAGGAGCTGAAGGACATTGCAATGAGCAAAGGATTCAGCCATTGTGAAGCAGGTCCTCTTGTCCGATCTTCCTACCATGCTGATGAACAGGTAAATGCGGCAGCTAAACAAAAGCAGATTATGGGAGAAAAGGAAATTCAGCAAGCATAAAGTAAAAAGAGTCCAGCGCCATCGCTGGACTCTCTTTTTTGCAATACAGGAAGAGTCTCCCTCAAAGGGTTAACGATTCCCTGCTTTTTTAACGGCTTCTCCAAGGTCATCTTTATCCATGTCATCATTTCTTTCGCCTTGCATTTCACCGTTTTCATTTTCACTTTCACTCATTTTTTCTCCTTGAGGAGATTTAAGCATTTGTTTGATTAACTGGTTAATGCCATTTTCAGCATTACGTCCATCAGAATCCACTGTTGCATAGTTTTCAACATTTTTCCTTAATGATGTATCGTCACTTACATAGACATGATACCATCTTGGGACAACAGACATAGCCATCTTCTTGACCTGATCAGCTGTCTGATTTCTGTTTTTTGTGTCAGTATTATATACAATCAGGACTTCTTCATCTGTCACAAGAGTTGAAATGTCGTCCACATTCGGAACTTCTGTGCAATATTTCCCGATAATATCTGCAACCTGTTCACGGTCAATGGCAGCATAGTGGTCCGCTGAAACGTTGTCTCCCATAATTGGGCTTTTTTGATGGCGTACATATCCGAAGTCTTCACCGATATTGTTTCTGCCATTCCGGCCGTTGCCCATATTCCTATTGTATAATTCAGCACGCTGGTCATTTACATTTATTGTATGACCGGTTTCTTCATAGATATCCTCTTTTGCGGCATTATTTTGGCAGGCAGTCAGTGCAGCCATGCTGCTAATGCCGAGAATGATTAGTGATTTTTTCACTATAAACACCTCCTCATTTATAGAATTGCCACGGTTATATTTTTTTCTCTTAGTAATTGATGGGGAATCAGTTATAATTTAAATAGGACAAGTTATTGGTTTGTTTTCATATCATGTTATTTCCAATATAATACTGTTACATATGCTCTTATAATGAGGTGAAAAAATTGGTTAGCATTAACAATATCAGTTATGAATTGATCCAGGAAGAACGGGATGGTTTCAATGAGGAGGCATTCCGGGCCAGATATAGCGAAATTTTATCCAGATATGACTATATTGTCGGGGACTGGGGATATGGACAGCTTCGTCTCCGCGGTTTTTTCGATGATCAGAGCCAGAAAGCTTCATTTGATACAAAAATCAGCACACTTACCGAATACCTTTACGAATTCTGTAATTTTGGCTGTGCCTATTTTGTTGTGAAAAAAGTTAAAAGCTAAAAAGGGCAGGGGAAACCCGGCCCTTTTATTTAAAATTCAAGTGCGCATGCGCTTTGCTTAAGTCTCTGTGTATGGCGGCTCTTCGTTTTTATCAAGGTCGTCATGCGGAGGGTGCGCACCTGGCATTTGCCGCGGCAAGTTTTGGTGAAGGGACTTGAACTCATAGTTAAAGGCACTGTAATAGCGCTGGCCCTCCTGCCAAGGGGTGCTTTTATTCTCTACCGGTTCATCCGCATTTCTCGGAGCGCCATATGCCCCTTCAGGCAAGTCCTCGGGAATCAGGAAATTCCTTTGGGTTTCCACATTTGAGAAATCGGTGTATGTGCGTCTTTCTTTATCGTCCATGCCATCACTCCTTAGGAAGTTATATGAAGCAGGGTCTTTAAAGAAGAAAAAAGAAGAACCCACAAAATAGGTTCCCCTTTAGTATCTGTTTATTATCGTATATTAAACGATTTCCATCAGAAATGATTTAAGGTCCTCTGCATCTTCCTCGGAAAGCTGAAATACATGCTCAAGATAGCCTTCTTCCTTTAAGTCATCTTCTCCAATGATGGCAAAGCGGCTTCCCTGGATATCAAGGACCAATTGTTTGCCGTAATAGCGATCAGAACGAACGATAGCTAAGTCGAATCTCTGGTTTTCCCCCATAAAGCTGACAAATCTGGTTTTTGTATCTTCAAGATCATCATATAAGAAAAAGCGTTCTGCCAAATATAACACTCCTTAGTTGTTTTATATACCGATTATAGCATGTCCTTTTAAGGTTTATCCCCCCGGAGCTGAAATAACTCAATGTGATCCCCATTGAAGGTATTGAAAACTTTATATACAATATAAAGGTATAGAGAACTTTAGGATTTCGGGTGGCTGTTGATGAAACGGGTGCAGGGCGAATGCTTAAACCAGGAGCCTGAAATCTTCATAGGAGGAACGAAGCGTTATGTATTTCGTAGACAGGGAAAAGATTGAAGACACACTCAGTTATCTGGAACAGCAAATCTCCCTTTTTGAAGAAGTGAAAGAGTGGACATCCCCTATAGAAAAGGCAGCATTGGAACGGATTGCCCAAATTATGATCGAAGCAATCCTTGATACCGGAAATACGATGATTGACGGTTTTATCATGAGGGATCCAGGCAGCTACGATGATATCGTGGATATTCTTGACGATGAAAAAGTAATCAGCAAGGAAATGAGCGAGAGCTTTAAACAATTCATTACATATCGTAAAATGCTCGTCCAAAACTACACAGATGTCAATCACGAGGGTCTGAAAGCAGCGATTAGCAGCCATATCCCCATGATTAAAGAGTTTCCAGGCCGGGTCAGAGAGTATCTGATCAATGAACTCGGACCGGTTTCTGCATTTAAACCTCAATAAGGATCGGAGAAATCCGATCTTTTTCTCCAGGGCAGATTAGTCTTGAATAAAGAGAAGGGCGGTGAATAGCATGCATATTGGAGAAAACTCCACAAGAGATATGATTCTGAGGTTAATCAAAACAGCGGGAAAACGATCCATACTGGAAATGGCCCAGGAGCTGAAAATATCCGAAATGGCCGTCAGAAAGCATGTTCAGTCCCTTGAAAAGGACGGATTTATTACATCTGCAATCCAGAGGCAGACAAAAGGGCGCCCTTCAAAGCTTTATCAGCTAACAGCAAAAGGAGAAGATTTGTTTCCAAAAAAATACAAGCAGCTAAGTGTTGAATTATTAAAAGAATTAAAAAGCATGGGGCAGGGCCATTTAATTACTGAGTTGTTTTCCAGGAGAAAAAGCCGCCTCATACAGCAGTATGAGTTTCAGACAGCGGGGAAGTCATTCTCTGAAAAGCTTCAAATCTTGGAGGAACTTCTTCTGCTTGAAGGCTTTATGCCGGAAGTTCGTTTAGAGGAAGGTCAGGTCCATCTCAAAGAATTCAATTGCCCATATATCAAAACAGCAGAAGAATTTAAACAAATCTGCAGATCTGAAAAGGAATTTATTAAGGATTTCCTTTCTGCTGATAAGGTTGATGTCAAATCCTGTATGGCTGCGGGTGACGGGTGCTGTCATTATATAATAAAGCAAGATTAAGCGAGGCTCCTGTTTAAGGAGTTTTTTTTTTGATGTTTAGAAAACTATAAAATCGCCGCTTGTTTATAACTTTGTGCATAAGTTTATCTACGTCTAGCTCCAGCGCCTACCCCCTCGAGGTCACAAGCTTGTCTTGTTTCGGCTCCTAGGGACTCGGGATCATAAGCCGTTTCCTTCCAGAAGGGAATACACCTTCTTACAGGAACCGTCTTATGCCTGTCGTCCCTAAGCAGTCGCCTCCACATTTCGGGCAATCTGCCCAGAAAGGTAAAGGACACCTTTCCGTGCAGCTCGTCTTGTGCTTGAGTCCCCCAGGATGGGGGTCATGCAGACGTTGCCACAGGACGTGGCGTTCTTAGTCTGCGTTCATTCGTGAGCAAGGCGCTTGCGCTTTTGTTCCGGGAAATACTGCGTCATCTGCAATCGTGAAAAATTGCACAATTCACCCTGTTCCTTTATGATATCTTTTATGGGCGAAAGCCAAGTTAAAAAGCAATAAATATAGGGATACTAATCAAAGCTCAGATCATAAGGGGAGGAAGAACTTTGAAAAAATATAAAGGTTACTTAATCGATTTAGATGGCACTATGTATCGCGGGACAGAGTTGATTAATGAGGCTGCCGACTTTGTCAAAAGGCTTCAGGAACTGGGTCTGCCTTATTTGTTTGTGACAAATAATTCTTCAAGAACACCAGGCCAGGTGGCGGATAAGCTTGTGAAGTTTGGCATTCCGGCTGAAGAGAGACAGGTATTTACAACGAGCATGGCCACTGCCAGCTACATATATGAACAGCAAAAAGATGCTTCTGTATATGTGATCGGAGAAGAAGGAATACGGGAAGCGCTGTCTGAAAAAGGGCTAAGCTTTGGAGAGGAGCATGCAGACTTCGTTGTGGTGGGGATTGACCGCTCAATTAACTATGAAAAGCTGTCCATTGCCTGTCTGGCTGTCCGGAATGGGGCAACCTTCATTTCCACAAACGGAGACATTGCCATTCCGACAGAAAGAGGCCTTCTGCCTGGCAATGGGTCACTAACCTCTGTCATCACTGTATCGACACAAACACAGCCTGTTTTTATTGGCAAGCCGGAATCAATTATTATGGAGCAGGCTTTGAAGGTGCTGGGAACTGCCAAGGAAGAAACGCTGATGGTTGGAGATAACTATGATACGGATATCTTAGCAGGAATGAATGCCGGTATGGATACCCTGCTTGTCCATACAGGGGTAACAACGAAAGAATTATTGAAGGGCTATGAGAGACAGCCGGACTTTGTACTCGAATCATTAACAGATTGGGACTTCAAATAGAAAAAGGATGGAGAAAAGTCTCCATCCTTTTTCTATTCAACATTTTCAGCACTATGTGCAAGTCTGCTCGAAGCGGCTGCAGCAATAGCTCCTACGATATCATCAAGGAAGGTATGGCATCTGCCTGAACTCTTATCGTTCAGATCCTTTAGAATGCCCGGCTTCAATTTATCGATATAACCGAAATTGGTAAATCCGATGGAACCATATACGTTTACAATGGATAAGGCCAATACTTCATCCGCACCGTATAGTCCTTCATCTGTAGCGATAATCGATTGCAGCGGCTCCAGGAGTTTCTTTTCCTCGGCCAGCATATCAAGCTGAATTCCTGTCAAAATGGCATTTTGCACTTCTCTTTTTGATAAGACACGCTCAACATTATGAATGCAATCCTTCATCTGCAAATCGGGGTGATATTTCTCCTGGAGGAAGAACACCAAATCAGCTATATCCTGTATTTCAACCCCTCTTTCATGTAGCCATTTACGTGCTGTCTGCTCTGTAAGGTTAACTGCTTTTTTTTCTTCATTCATTGGCTTCACCTTTTCTGTTAATAAATGATTGCGGTAAGTACATCAGGCCTTTAAAGGGCCTGTGCAGTTCATTTTTAGATTCTTTTCACTATGTATATACCCTTTTTTTATCAAATATGCCCACTGCCGCTCAAACGGAAAAAATTCATTTTCTATATCATTTCCATGGTACACAGTCTTATCCAAGAAAACAACAAGTTTTAAAGTCTTCAATCATATATATCCCTTAAGGATCTTTTTAAAATGAGGTGGTTTAATGTTTAGAAAGCTTTTGAAAGAACAATTTGGCATAGAAGCAGAAGATACAATCAGAATCGGAAAATATGACGCATGCCGGAAGCAGGGGCAACTTTATTTGCTTGTGCCTGCGGGGCATACAGATGAAGAAGAGCTTGATGAACTGGACCGAATGGCAGAACACCTGTCCAATAACGGAGATAGAAATATAAGCACTTTTTTGAAAACGAAGGAAGGCAAGCAGTCCATTGACTGGAATGATAGCCGTTTTTGCATTTTAGTTAATCGGCATACCATGAGCAGGAAGCAGAATCAGTTTGGACGAAAGCTGGCAAAGTTTCACTACAGAGGCAGGAGCATTTCTTTTCCTGTGAAAAAAACGAGCAGAATCGGGCAATGGAAACAGCTTTGGGAACAGCGGCTTGATCAAATGGAAAAGGTATGGAATGAGATGCTTTTCCAAAAACCCGAAAATGATTTTGAAAGAATGTTTTTAGAGTCCTTTCCATACTATATGGGGCTGGCTGAAAACTCAATACAGTATCTTGTGGATACAGAGCTCGACGATGAACCCGGAATGGCAGACAGCGGAACCGTATGTCATGTTAGACTGACATCTGGCACTTGGGGTGACAGTTATTATATGAAAAATCCATTTGACTGGGTATTTGATCACTCATCCAGAGATTTAGCTGAGTGGACAAGGGAAAAATACTTCCGAAATATCAAGACGTATCAGCCGGAACTCCGCCAATTTCTATCGGAATATCAAAGTGTAGGAGGATTATCCTCTTTTTCATGGCGGTTATACTATGCCCGTCTGTTGTTTCCCCTCCATTATTTTGAAACAGTAGAAAATTATTATGGCGCTGATTCTGAGCAGCAGAAGCTGGTGCTTCAGGAGCGCCTGCAGAAGTATCTCTGGCAGTCTGACGACCATGAGCGTTTTCTGGGAGGGTTTTTCGAATTTGCGGAAGTTCCGATCAAAAAACTAAGGATTCCTCTGGTGAATTGGATTAAGAACTGAAAAAAAGGCAGGGAATTCCCTCTTTCTTGGCGAAAGGAACAGTAACCTGAGAATGTGAAAAGGGGAAATTCCAATGAAACCATATGTATTTATAAGCAGGAAGCTTCCTGAAGATGTTATCGCCATATTAAAAGAAAAATACATTGTTAAAATGTGGGAACGGGAAGATGTGCCGGTTCCTTACGATGTATTTCTGCAAGAAGCAGGAAAGGCTGATGCCCTTCTAACCATGCTGTCAGAGCCGGTAAATGAGGAAGTTCTGAAAGCGGGGGAGAAGCTGAAGATCGTTGCCAATATGGCTGTCGGCTATGATAATGTGGACGTTGAGACAGCAAAGAGGCTCGGAATTACTGTTACCAATACACCTGAGGTATTAAATGATTCAACCGCCGATCTGACATTTGCACTTGTGCTTGCTGCTGCCCGCAGAATGGTGGAGGCTGCGGAGTTTGTGAAGAAAGGCGATTGGAAGAGCTGGAGCCCGCTGCTTCTGGCAGGCCAGGATGTGCATCATAAAACAATCGGGATTGTAGGAATGGGGAATATCGGAAAAACTGTGGCAAAGCGAGCCGCAGGATTTGATATGGAAATTCTATATCACAATCGCTCGAGGAAGACAGATGCAGAACAGGAACTGGGAGCTCGATATGTCAGCTTTGATGAGCTGCTCGATCGGTCAGATTTTGTTGTCTGTCTGACGCCATTGACAGATGAAACAAGAAATCTATTTAACCGAAATGCCTTCCGGAAGATGAAAGACAACGCTGTTTTCGTGAATGCCTCCAGAGGGCCGGTAGTAAATGAACATGATTTATATGAAGCCCTGAAGGCAGGAGAAATTGCGGCTGCAGGATTGGATGTTTTTGCGGAAGAGCCAATCAGCTCCGGACATCCGCTGTTAGAGCTGAAAAATGTGGTGGCCATGCCCCATATCGGGAGTGCAAGCATAGAAACACGCTATAGGATGATGCAGCTGTGTGTGGAAAACATTGATCTTGTTCTTTCAGAAAAGAAACCGAAAACACCGGTCAAATAGAAGTGATGAAGGCATCCATAGTGGGTGCCTTTATTGATAGAAAAAATTTTTAAAAAAATTTAAGCGTAATAAATCAGTATGTTAAGCGCTTCCACTTATTATTTTCGGAAAATTGCCTATTGTAAAAATCCCTCTCGCCCTCTATAATGTCTACTATACAAATACAAATGTACTTACATAGTGAACACTTTAAGGGGGAGCTAGCGTGGAATCAATCTCAATCGGTTTATTAGGGTTAGGAACAGTTGGATCGGGTGTCGTGCAAATCATTGAGAAACATCAGGATAAGCTTATGCACCAGGTCGGCTGTCCGGTTGTTGTAAAGAAAGTTCTTGTTAAAGATGTAAATAAAGACAGAGCCGTTAAAGTGGACAGGAATTTGCTGACGCTTAATCCTGAAGACATTTTAAATGATGCAGATATAGATGTAGTAATTGAAGTAATGGGCGGCATAGAGGAAACTAAAAACCATTTAAAGAAAGCGTTGGATAATGGAAAGCATGTAGTGACGGCAAATAAGGACCTGATGGCGGTATACGGGCCTGAATTGCTGGCTGCATCTGCTCAAAACGGGTGTGATCTCTTTTATGAGGCAAGTGTTGCCGGCGGCATTCCCATTTTAAGAGGGCTGGTAGATGGTTTGGCTTCTGACAGAATTACAAAAATGATGGGAATTGTGAATGGGACAACGAACTTTATTTTGACAAAAATGAGCAAGAATGGGAGCACTTATGAGGATGTTCTGAAAGAAGCTCAGGAGCTGGGATATGCAGAAAGCGACCCGACTGCAGATGTGGAGGGCCTTGATGCAGCAAGGAAAATGGCGATCCTGTCTACACTGGGCTTTTCCATGAATATTGACCTTGATGATGTAAAGGTTAAAGGCATTACGGATATTACGGAAGAAGACCTGCAGTACGGCAAGCAGCTTGGGTACATCATGAAGCTGATCGGGATTGCCCATCGGGAGGGGGAGAAGGTGGAAGTAAGTGTCCAGCCGACATTGCTTTCCGAGTCTCATCCTCTTGCATCAGTTCAGGATGAATACAATGCAGTATATGTTTACGGTGAAGCTGTAGGGGAAACGATGTTCTACGGACCTGGGGCAGGCAGTCTGCCTACAGCTACAGCTGTGGTATCGGATCTTGTTGGGGTCATGAAAAATATGCGTCTTGGCGTCAATGGAAAAAGCGCGGCAGTTCCTCAATATGATAAGAAATTAAAAGATGCAGATGAAATTTATTCGAAGTATTTCTTAAGAATGCATGTAAAAGATGAAGTAGGGACATTTGCCAACATCACATCCATTTTTTCAGAGCATCATGTCAGCTTCGAGAAGATCCTGCAGCTTCCATTAAAAGAAAAAGGGCTTGCTGAGATTGTGCTGGTTACCCACCAGGCATCCCTTCAGGATTATGAGGATATTTTAGTAAATTTAAGAGATTTGCCGGCAGTTCAATCAATCAAAAGTTCGTATCGTGTAGAAGGGAGCGCCAGAGTATGAGATGGGAAGGCCTCATAAAAACATATAAAGACTATTTGCCAGTTAGTGAAAATACACCAATGCTTACTTTAAACGAGGGCAATACTCCTCTGATCAGGCTGGATAAGCTCTCAAGGGACTGGGGCATTGACCTTTATGTAAAAACGGAAGGAGCAAATCCTACAGGTTCTTTTAAAGATAGAGGAATGGTTATGGCTGTTGCAAAGGCAAAAGAAGAAGGAAGCGATGCCATCATCTGTGCCTCCACCGGCAATACTTCTGCAGCTGCGGCGGCATATGCAGCAAGGGCTGGCATGAGATGTGTGGTTGTCATCCCTGAAGGGAAAATTGCCATGGGGAAGCTTGCGCAGGCTGTTATGTATGGAGCGGAAGTAGTATCAATTGAAGGGAATTTTGACCAGGCGCTTGCAATGGTGCGGGAAATTAGCAAAACAGAACCTTTTACTCTCGTAAACTCGGTTAATCCATATCGTCTTGAGGGACAGAAGACAGCGGCCTTTGAAATCTGCGACCAGCTTGGAAGCGCTCCGGATATCCTTGCATTGCCAGTAGGCAATGCCGGCAATATTTCTGCCTATTGGAAAGGGTTTAAAGAATACAATGAAGTGCGCGGCACTGGCCTTCCAAAAATGCACGGAGTACAGGCCGAAGGTGCAGCGGCCATTGTCCATAACCGTGTGTTTGAAAGTCCTGAAACAATTGCAACAGCCATCAGAATCGGAAACCCTGCAAGCTGGCAATTAGCCAATGCAGCATTGTCAGAATCAAATGGGAAAATTGATGAAGTCAGCGATGAAGAGATCCTATGCATGTACCGTAAACTTGCTTCATCTGAAGGGATTTTCGCTGAGCCAGCTTCATGTGCTTCACTTGCGGGGGTATATAAACAGCTGCGCAATGGGGAGATTCCTCATAAAACGAAAGTGGTGGCCATCCTGACTGGGAACGGACTGAAGGATCCTAATACAGCCATTGATTGCAGCCCTGTTAAGCCTGTTTTGCTGCCTAATGATGAAAAAGCAGTTGCGGACCATATCAAGGGAGCCGTTCACATATGAACGAAGGTGAAATGGTTGTCATCAAAGTACCCGGCAGCACGGCAAATCTCGGGCCAGGCTTCGACTCGATTGGCCTTGCCTTAAATTTATATTTGACGCTTGAAGCAGAGAAGGCAGACAAGTTTGAAATGATTCCTTTATCAGAGGCGCTAAGCATCTACCCTTCGGATGAATCCAATTTTATTTTTCAAGTTGCAATGGATACCGCGAAGAAATATGGCAGAGAGCTTCCGGGATGCAAAGCCCGCATTTCGAGTGAAATCCCTCTCACACGGGGACTTGGGTCAAGCGCTGCAGCCATTGTAGCGGGAATCGAATTGGCTGATGCGCTTTGCGGACTCCAGCTGACACAGTACGAGAAGCTGGAGCTGTCTTCCCGAATGGAGGGCCATCCTGATAATGCAGGTGCCTCCCTTCTCGGCGGCCTCGTTATTGGCTGCCTGTCAGAGGAGGAGGTATCCGTTCAGAGTATTAAAAATATAGAATTTGATATTATAGCAATAGTCCCCAAAGAAGAGCTCCTCACAAAGGAATCCAGAGGCGTTCTGCCTTCAGAATGGTCCTTTAGGGAAGCTGTCCAGGCTGGAGCAGTAGGAAATGTAATGGTAGCAGCCTTGCTCAGCGGGAATTACACCCTCGCAGGCAAGATGATGAGCGGAGACTTATTCCATCATCCTTACCGAAAGAAAATGGTTCCGCATTTGGAAGTCATTGAAAAAGCTGCACCTGGGCTCGGAGCATTTGGAGTTACCTTAAGCGGGGCCGGGCCGGCAGTTCTTTGCCTGGCTGAGACAGGATGTGCTCCCGCGGTGGCAGAAGGGCTTCGGAGACTGCTCCCGGACATGGAAATCATGCCCCTTAAAATTGATCAGGAAGGATGCACTGTTTTAAAAAAAAGCTTAGCTGAGCTGGAGATCCCCCATACAATATAAAAAAAGCGATGTCATGCAGACATCGCTTTTTGCAAAGGAAAAATTAAAATACTTGTTCTACTTCGACTACACCAGGTACTTCTTCCAAAAGAGCGCGCTCAATACCGGCTTTCAACGTAATCGTTGAACTTGGGCAGCTTCCGCATGCACCAAGAAGGCGCAATTTAACGATGCCATCTTCAACATCCACCAATTCACAGTCCCCGCCATCGCGAAGAAGGAATGGACGCAATTTATCTAATACTTCCTGAACTTGTTCAGTCATAGTTGTTTGTTCTGCCATGTGAAATCGACTCCTTTCCATACATTTATTATAATCAAATCAGTCTTAAAAATCTATTCCAAGAACGCAATTTCCACTCATTAGGAGAATATTTTTATCGCAGTCAAACGGGCAGTAAGATCCCCCCTTCAAGGTTCAGAGGAATCAAAGGAGGATAAATGGGGGTCAAACTGCCCAATCTAGCTGCGGCTCCTAGGGGCTCGAGGTCATAAGCCAATCAGCTGATGGGAAGAAAATCACTTCCCACCATCTGCTCGTCTTATGCTTGTCACCCCTGGGCAAGTCGCCTCGCTTTATAATGTAAAGGCCCGAAAGAAGGACAAAGACTAAGAACGCCACATCCGGTGGCAACGTCTTTGTGACCCACTTCCTGTGGGCCTCAACTAACAATCAGCGGGGAGAAAAGCCCTCCCCGCTGATAGAAGTTTCACTTTATTAGGCTGATCATTGTTAATGTTGTAAAATGGAGGGAAGAAGAAGTTTTGCATAGGGGGAGAGAAGAGTGAAAAAAGAGATTGAAATCACTGTTTATGGGGCGGAGCAGCTTTGTCCAAGCTGTGTGAACTTGCCGTCATCCAAGGAAACTTATGAATGGCTCGAAGCAGCACTAGCCCGGAAATTTGCCAATCAGCCTTTTAAAATCGTGTACGTTGACATTCATAATCCACCCGAAGAAGAGGACAAAAAAGAGTTCGCACAAAGAGTGATAGAGGAAGATATGTTTTATCCGGTTGTCCTGATTGAGGATGAAATTGTCGGTGAAGGCAATCCGAAATTAAAAACGATCTATGCGGAAATGGAAAAGTACGGATACCAGGCAGTTTAATAAAAAATGAGCATCGATCAGATGCTCATTTTTTTTATCCATTATGATATTTATACATCCATAGTATTCCGGATTTCAGCAGGCGGGCGACGCGGCCTGTGATAGGGCGTTCTGCAACCAGACCGAAACCGTGTTTTTTGCCCAGTGATCCAAGTACTCCTTTAAGCTTGATAACTGGCAATGTTTCAGGAAGCTCCTCGCCTTTCCAGCGTTTCAATAGAATTTGAACGATTTGCTCTGCCTGCCCTTCTGCAAGCTGTGCACTTGGTGCATGCGGAAGGCTTGCACAATCCCCTACCACATAGACATGTTCATTCCCGGGGATATTGTGATGCTTGGTTAAGACTACCCGTCCTTGCGGGTCCTTTTCCACATTCATATCCCGAACCACTTTGGTCGGCTGGATGCCGGCGGTCCATACGATGGCGTCACAGTGGATGGCTTCGTCATGATTATATAGTGTTTTTTCTTCTACTTTTGTGATATTCGATTGGTTAATGATTTCAACATTATGCTCTAAGAACCAATTTTCTACGTACGTGCTTAATCTTTCAGAGAAGGCTGACAGAATATGCTTCCCTCTATCAAATAATTTGACTTTCAAATCCGGACGGCTTTCATTTAATTCTGAAGCCAGTTCCACTCCGCTTAATCCGGCACCGACAATACCAACAACAGAGCCTGGTGATAGATTATTTAAAGCTTGATATGTTCTTCGGGATTTTTCAATTGTCTGGATGCTATATGTGTGAATGTCGGCTCCCGGAACATTATGATACTTATCTTCACATCCAAGCCCAATTATTATATCATCATATGAAACAGGCTCTTCGTCCTGAAGATATACCTTGTTTTCCTCAATGCTGATTTTTGTCACTTCACCGTATTTGATGGTCAATCTTTGGTGTTCAGGGAAGGATACACGCACATGCTGGTCTGAAATGGTACCGGCAGCTAGAGCGTAATATTCAGTCTTTAAACAATGATAAGGCACACGATCTATTAGTGTAATAGAGACATCATCGGGAAGCTGGTTAGGCAAAAGTCGGGCAAGCGCCCTCATACCGCCATAGCCTCCGCCAAGTATCACAAGATTTTTCATAGTATATTTCCCCTTTATGTCCGTACTGATTGCTGTTACCGAACCTAAATAAACGTTTATTGTTATCTTTAAAAAATAAATAAATGATATTATTAACCTCAAACCCATAAAAAGTATAACGAAATTGTGACAAAATCACAACACAAATCAGCAGGAAACTTGACAATAAACGACATGAAGTGGTAATTATGCATACTTAAAAGAATATTAATGAAATCACTTTCTTGCAGAATTCGGGTAAAAAAGGTAGCATTAACAGGGTAGAGAGGTGAAAGATGTGATTAAGCCAATCATCGAATTTTGCATCAGCAATTTGGCCAGCGGCTCTCAAAAAGCGCTTGAACAGCTGGAAAAGGATTATGATCTGGATGTCATCGAATATGGCTGTCTTGGGTATTGCGGCAAATGTGCAAGCACTCTTTTTGCGCTTGTGAACGGAGAAGTGGTAACTGGAGAAACACCAGATGAACTGGTTGAAAATATATATCAATATCTGGATGAAAATCCGATGTTTTAATATAGAAAAGGAGCGATAAAATTTCGCTCCTTTTCTTATTCCTTAATTTGCGGCAGTTTTTTGTTCCTGTCTCATTTCATACCAGCGTTCTCTTGCCATTTCTATTAATTTTGGCTCAGTGGAGCGGCTTTGCAGTTCAATAACTTTTGAAAAATATTTAACAGCCTGTTCCGGCTGATGTGTCCTTCGGGATAACTCCCCGATCAGATAAAAGATTCTCGTTTCTGAAATAGATGATCCTTTAAAATCATCAGACATATAAGACTCCAAGTATTCCTTTAGAGCAAGTTTCAAAAAGCGATGTTCCTGATCAGCATTCTTCATACTCCGGAAAAGCCAGGCAAGTCTGACAAGTAAACCAGCCATAATAATATGCTTCTCCCTTTTTAAAGTTCCGCAATATAAAGCCAGCTTATAGGTGTTTACAGCATCAATGATGGAACGATCCTGGCCATAATCCTGGGGAATCCAGGCATTCATAACTTTAGAATGGATCAAATCAAGGGCTCCCGGCGGGAAATAAGGAGAAAAATCTTCTGATTCTGAGTAGCCGCAATGCGGGCAGGTATGAATATGATATATAAGAGGGTTCATGGTTTCATCAGAATAGTTAGGGCAGAAATCACTGTCATAATCAGCTGCTTTTACAAATCTGGAGCGGAGTTTTTTAGTGGTGAAACTCTGTCTGCAGACTCTGCATTCGCATTTTTTATCATAAGCAGGCGTTAATTGCTGCATAGAATGACACCTCCGGGGATAATGATTAAGACTATTATACCATTATCGCTGTGCTTTATGAGCATAAAGAACTATTATTTCGCCTGTGTCAGAAAAAAATCAGAAAAAGTAAAAGCCTCTTAAGTTGAGCACATACCTTTTACTGTATATACTATGTTTATAGAAGTATCCTTACATGACAGGAGGGAATAACATGGAAAAAGTTGTGGATATAACTGAAGCAGCAGCTTTGCATATAAAAGAAATGATGAAACAAAATGAGGAAGAAGATGCATTCTTGCGTGTAGCCGTCAAAGGAGGCGGATGCAGCGGGCTTTCCTATGGAATGGGGTTTGCACACGAACCCGAGGAAGGTGATATCCAATCCGAGCACTATGGAATTCAGGTTCTTGTCAGCAAGGAAGATGCACCTATCTTAAATGGCACAAAAATTGATTATAAACAATCCATGATGGGCGGCGGATTCACAATCGACAATCCCAATGCCATTGCAAACTGCGGCTGCGGATCCTCTTTCCGTACCGCTGCAAATACAGGTACACCGGAAGAGTGCTAAAATAACATAGCTCATCAAAAAAGGACGGTCCCGAACGGGGCCGTCCTTTTCTTATCTTATTTGCCAAACATGGAAGAACTGTGCATTGGCTGTACTTTCGCTTTTGGATCAATGTAGGATTTTGCGTGATTGACGGCAGTTGGCGCTTCACCGAAACCGCAGGCAATAAGCTTGACCTTCCCATCGTATGTGCAGATATCGCCGGCCGCATAAATGCCTTCGATATTTGTTTCCATTCTGGAGTTAACAACGATGGAGTTCTTTTCGATATCAAGACCCCATTCCTTAATTGGGCCAAGTGAGGAAACGAATCCGTAGTTAACGATCACAGCATCAACATCAAAAACCTCTTTTTCCTTTGAAGTCACACCTTCAAGTACGACTTGGCTGATTCCTTCGCTGTCACCAATAAGCTCAGCAGGAACATAAGGTGTTTTAATTTCAACTTTAGAGTTCTGTAAATTTTCTACACTGTGCTCATGTGCGCGGAATTTATCGCGGCGATGAACAATCGTCACTTTCTCAGCGATAGGCTCAAGCATTAATGCCCAGTCCACTGCTGAATCCCCTCCACCGAAAACAACTACTTTTTTGCCGGCGAATGTATTTAAATCATCAATAAAGTAATGAAGGTTTTTACCTTCGTATTGAACTGCACTCTCAAGTTCAAGACGGCGGGGCTGGAAAGCGCCATTGCCGGCAGTGATAATAATAGTTTTTGAATAATGTACTTCTTTATTGGTTGTAAGCTTGAATGTTCCATCAGCTTGCTTCTCTAACTTTTCGACCGATTGCTCAAGTGATACAGTAGGCTCGAATTTAGCCATTTGTTCCTTAAGGTTATCAATCAGTTCCTGGGCGCGGACTTTCGGGAAGCCGGCAACATCGTATATGTATTTTTCAGGATAAAGAGCAGATAACTGTCCCCCAAGCTGCGGCAAGCTTTCAATAATTTTTACTGATGCTTGTCTCATACCCCCGTAGAAAGCAGTGAATAAACCAGTTGGCCCCCCGCCAATGATGGTTATGTCATACACTTTTTGATCTTCTGTCATGCATATCCCCCCACGTATGTATTGAAATTCCACTCTTTATTTTAACATAAATCGTTTAAAACCTCACGAATGGAGGTAAATATTATGAATAATTGGAAGATTTCAAGTAGAATACATGAAATAAAAACACGTATATTTTTTAAATTTTTCCTAAAATTTTTAAGTTTTTCGTCTTTTTTTTTAGGGTTGAAAAACTATATGAAGTAGAATAAGATTAATGGAGGAATAATGTTAATATTTTATGACAATTTTTTCGAGTTTTTTTGAACTAGTTCGTGAATAAAATCACAAAGTTTTTTTATGTTTTTGGCTATAAAAAATATAAAGCAGTGGAAGATAAGAAAACATTAGAAAATACTTAAAAAAGGTGGAAGTGATACACTTGAGAAAGCCAAAGATTGTAATCCTCGGTGGAGGCTACGGTGGTTTGATGGTTGCAACCCGTTTGCAGAAATCTGTAGGAACAAACGAAGCGGAAATCGTTTTAGTGAACAAGAATGACTACCATTATGAAACAACATGGCTGCACGAGGCATCAGCCGGAACACTTCATCATGATCGTGTACGCTATGATATAAAAGATGTTATTGATCGCAACAAAGTTGAATTCGTTCAGGGCACTGCACTTGAAATTAAAGCAGAAGAAAAGAAAGTCATTTTGGAAAACGGCGAAATTGACTATGATTATCTGGTTGTTTCACTTGGAGCCGAGCCGGAGACATTCGGTATCAAAGGACTTAAGGAACATGCATTTTCGATTGTCAATGTCAATGCTGCACGTCAAATCCGCGAGCACATCGAATATCAATTTGCTACTTATAATACAGAAGCCGAGAAAAAAGATGAGCGCCTGACAATTGTTGTCGGCGGCGCAGGCTTCACTGGCATTGAATTCCTTGGAGAGTTGGCAAACCGTGTTCCTGAGCTTTGCAAAGAATACGATGTGGACTACCATAAAGTGAAAATCATTTGTGTGGAAGCTGCTCCAATGGTTCTTCCGGGCTTTGATCCGGAACTTGTTAATTACGCTGTATCCCACTTGGAGAAAAAAGGCGTACAATTCATGATCGGAACAGCTATTAAAGAAGCTACTCCTGAAGGGATCATCGTTGGCAAGGGCGAAGATGAAGTAGAAGAAATCAAAGCTGCAACAGTTGTCTGGGCTGCAGGTGTACGCGGAAATTCTATTATTGAAAAATCCGGCATTGAAGCAATGCGCGGCCGTGTAAAAGTTCAGCCTGATTTGCGCGCTCCTGGCCATGATAATTTGTTTATCATCGGAGACTGCTCATTAATCATCAATGAAGAAATTAACCGTCCATACCCTCCTACTGCACAAATTGCTATGCAGCAGGGTGAAGTATGTGCAAGAAACATCACAGCTTTAATCCGTAATAAAACTGATCTTGAAACGTTTACACCGGATATTAAAGGTACTGTATGTTCACTGGGCGAACATGATGCCATCGGTGTGGCATTCGGCAAGAAAATGGTTGGTACTAAGGCTTCATTTATGAAGAAGATGATCGATAACCGTGCTCTTTACATGGTTGGCGGACCGTCTCTTGTATTGAAAAAGGGTAAATTCAACGTTCTTTAATCAATCAGCTATCATTTATAGATGGGGATGGACTCTAAAGTCTGTCCCTTTTTTTAATGGTGATTTCTTCGTGATAGAATGACGTAAAAGGGGGTTTTTGGATGGGAGTCGAACATAAAAGAGGAAAAGTGTGGCTAGCTGTTTCCGGGCTTGTTATTTCTCCTGAAGGAAATTGGCTTGTTGTTAAAAAGAAATACGGGGGCCTTAAAGGCAAATGGTCTCTGCCCGCAGGGTTTGTGGAACCAGGCGAAACCGCTGATGAAGCTGCAGTCCGGGAAGTAGAAGAGGAAACCGGAATAAAATGTACAGTGAAAGGTCTGCTTGGATTGCGTACAGGTGTCATAAAAGGAGAAGTCAGTGATAATATGATTTTGTTTTTGCTTGAAGCTGAGCCTGAACAATCATTAAAAGTTCAGGAAAGTGAACTTTTCGATGTGCAGTATCGCAATCCGAAAGAACTTGCAAATGACCCGAATGCATCAGTTCTTTTAAAATACATATTGGATACTTCGGATTCGTCCATCAAACCTTTAATTAACGGCATTAATCCCGGGGATACTTTCGGCTATACAGCTTATAAGTTATTTTTATAATTTTCTGAAATTTAAAGGAAGAACGAGAAATCAGAAGTAAATAATGCTTGTATGCGTTTCCAACGATAGTTTTTCATGAAATATGGAGCTTTTCATTTATTCAAATCCTTGGTATATTATCAGAAAATTCAGTTACGAAAATTCAAAAGGAGATGAATGAAATGACAGCTAAGAAATATGAAAACAAAGAGTGCATGTATTGTTCCGGTAAAGGGTATTTTCAATTACTATTAGGCGGATCTGAAACCTGCAGCTGCTGCGGAGGAACAGGAAAGAAAAAGGAATAAAGTGAAACTTCAATCAGTGGGGGGCTTTATCCCCCACTGATTGTTAGTTGAGGCCACAGGACAAGGAAGGCTTCGTCAGCATGAGCATCACACGACCAAATGCGACAGCTTTTGGGAGGAAGTGGGTCACAAAGACGTTGCCACAGGACAAGGAAAGCTACGGCAGCGATACATCGCACGACCGAAAGCGGCAGCTTTTGGGAGGATGTGGCGTTCTTAGTCATTGTCCTTCTTTCGGGTCTTACTGCCCGTTAGACAGCGATAAACTTTATAACTTCGCGGACTGCGAAGTTTTTCTTTTCATTAGCGGGTGTACTGACACGCCCGCTTTTCTTGTTGACTCCCCAATCCACATTAAAGTAAACTAATTATTGATGTGTTAAGGGAGGAAACAAGTTCATGCAAATGACGATTTTCGTTTTGCCTATTTCGATGCTTCTGTTTTTTGTGCTGTTTTTTGGGATAGGTTTTATATTAAATATGCTATTAAGAATGTCTTGGATTATGGCTATTATTTATCCCGTTATTGCCATTTTTATCATTGATAAAGCTCGTTTCATTGAGTATTTTCAAAAACCGGGGGAATCGTTTTCCAGTCTTGGCGTTGAATTGTCCAGTCTCGCTCTGGCTGACATCCTTATACTCAGCAGCGGAATGGCAGGCGCCATTGTTGCCGGTATTACGATTAGACTGCTCCGTAAAAAAGGATATCGGATGTTTTAAATTGATGATGAAATCTCTGCCGGGTGCAGGGATTTTTTATTTTTTTTGATTAGTGTGATCAAATCGGGCAAGCCTATGGCATTACTGGCTTTATCCTGTCTGTAATCGGCTGCTGGAAGACTTGCTTTCCCATAAGTTATGAATATTTCTCTCGAAGAAGGGAAATGACTAACTTTGGGAGGAGTGTAAAAGATGAACATAATTACAAAATGGATGAAACGTACAGTAATGTCTGCCTTATTTATAAGTGCATTATTGACAACTTTTCATTCGATTTCCGGGGTGGAAGCAAGATCAATTGTACAGCTGCAGCAAAATGCTGAACAAGCTGACAAAGATGGAAATTCAAAGTTTGAGCATACATTAAAATCGGTTGGCGTAGCTTTTAAGTTTTTGAAGGAGGCCGTGAGCCTGGAACCGAAGATTTCTGCGAGTGAAGCTGTCGCAATTGAACAGGCGCCAACCCTGGAAGAATCAATTGACTGGTCGCAGTATCAGAAAAAACAAGTAATTGCTACCGGATATACTGCTTTTTACGAGTCGACAGGAAAAAATCCAGATCATCCGTCCTTTGGCATTACATACTCAGGTGTTAAAGTTAAAAGGGACTTATACTCTACAGTCGCAGCAGATTTAAATGTTTTTCCGATTGGGACGATCCTGTTTATTCCTGATTATGGGTATGGTGTTGTAGCCGATAAAGGCGGTGCCATTAAGGGGAATAAATTGGATCTCTATTATGAAACAGTTGATGATGTTTATAATAATTGGGGAAAGAAAACGCTCGATGTTTACATCGTTGAAATGGGCGATGGAACCCTTACGGAAGAAGATTTAAGGTTACTGAATGAAAATGAAGCCATGCAGGTCTTCAGGCAGCAATATATTAAATCTGAGAAAAAATAAACAGAAGACAGGCAAATCCGACATAATGAACGGATTTGCCTTTTTGTATTATCAAACAGAAAATTCCTGCGGATGGATCTTTTCCGCTAATTTTATGGCCCCTTCAATCAGCCGCGGTGAAGGCCTGCAATACAGTTCTTCTTCCAGAACCAGGATTCTGTTCTGTTTTACTGCTTCCATTTCACTCCAGCCGGGACGTTTCAGGACAATCTCCGGATTTACCTTTTCTCTTCTGACACCGACCCAGGCGAGACAGATATAATCCGGCTGCCGATTCAGGACATCCTCCCAATCAGTCTGGACACTTGCAAGCTCAACATCAGCAAATAAATTCCATCCACCGGCTATTTCACTGATTTCCGTCAGCCAATTGACCTTGCCAGGAGTAAACACAGGCTTTGGCCACCATTCCCAATAGAGGCTTGGATTTTTTTTAATCCTGCTTGAGATGCGCTTAAGTTCCTCAATTTTCTCAGTAAACTGTTTAGCCGCCAAAATCCCTCTCTCAGGCCTCCCGATTTTTTCAGCAGCAAAAACCAGGTTATTTGCAATATCTGCGAGGCTTTGGGGATTTAAGACAATATGGGGAATCTGCCTTTTTTCAAGCTCTGCTACATTCTTTTCCATGCCGGGAACACTCAGGGAGGCAAGCACAAGATCCGGTTTCAATTCCTCCACTTTATCCATATTAATAGACAAGTCAGGACCCAGCCGGGGCAGATTGGAAACTTGCTCCGGCCAATCCGAATAATCGTCCACGCCGGCAAGCATATCAGTCAATCCCAAGTATTCCACTAATTCCGTATTGCTTGGGCATAAGGAAAGGATTTTCATTCACATCACAACCTTTAGGAAAATAAATAATGAAGCCCTAAAGTTAATAAGATTCCAGTCAGGCCGCCAAAGAGTACTTCTATTGGCTTATGGCCCAGCAGCTCCTTCAACTCTTTCTGTTTTTCCTGTCCAGCTTTTTTCTGCCATGTCTTTGCTTCTTCAACGAATTTATTGAAGTCGGCAACAAGCTGGTTTAATACAATCGCCTGTTCCCCTGCCTGACGCCGCACTCCCGTAGCATCAAACATAGTGATAATGGCAAAAACGGCAGAAACAGCGAAAACAGCAGAGTCCATTCCGGTCTCAAGTGCCACCCCGGTTGAAAGGGCTGTTACTGCAGCAGAGTGTGAGCTTGGCATTCCGCCTGTACTGGTTAAAAGGGACCAATCCACTCTTCGGGTGGCAATAAATTGAATGGGCACTTTTACAAATTGGGCAAAGAAGATGGCTGCCAAAGCAGACCATAGAGGGAAATTTGTCAATAATTCCATGTGAGACCACCTTTTGGTTGTATGTTACTCCATCTTTGAATTCTTTTCTGCTTTCTGAAATTGAATCGTGTTCGGACTCAGAGTTTTTTTTGCACTTTTTGTGTCCGAAGTTGACGGGTTCGGACTCTGACCAGCTCAATTCAGCACTTTGTGTCCGAAGTTGAGCCATGTTCGGACTCTGACCAGCTCAATTCAGCACTTTGTGTCCGAAGTTGAACCATGTTCGGACTCTGACCAGCTCAATTCAGGATTAAGTCCATATAATTGTGTAAAAAGAAAGAGTCATTTTATTCACTCTTGGCAACACTGTTTTCTACCACAGAAA